>JAPORU010000057.1 GCA_026710045.1 Aestuariivita sp.
ATTGCACGGACATGGGGCTGTCTCCCTGTATGGTGGGGTTTTCTCACCTTCATCAGACCAAAGGGACGGCTCCATATCCAGGCCAACCGTCAAAAAAAACCCGTTTTCCGGGAAAAAAACCGCTCAACCGCAGAGTTCTGCAAGAGGCGCATAAGGTTATTCTGTTGTTTTTTGGATGAGCGCCCGCTTGGAGACAAGAGAAGCTGTAATCACGCCGATTGTTACCATCCCGATCAGCAACGTCGACAGCGCATTGATCTCGGGGCTAACCCCTAACCGGATAGAGGACCACACACGAATTGGAAGTGTTGTGGCCGCAGGTCCGGAGGTGAAGGACGCAATCACTAAGTCGTCGAGTGACAGCGTGAAGGCCAGCAACCATCCGGAAATCACGGCAGGAGCGATATTTGGCAATGTGACCAGTTGAAAAGCCTGCCATTGTGTGCTGCCGAGGTCGAGCGCGGCCTCTTCCAGCGACTGATCAAACATTGAAAGGCGTGCGGAAACCACGACACTTACAAAGCACATCGAGAACGTCGTATGGGCCAGTACGATCGTGAGGATACCCCGATCAAGTCCGATGCCTATAAACAGGAGCAGGAGTGACAAACCGATAATTACTTCCGGCATGACCAATGGGGCATAGATTAATCCGGAAAAAAGTGTCCGACCGAGAAACCGGCCGCAACGCACCAGTACATAGGCAGCCATGACACCGAGCACGGTCGCGATGGTTGATGAAATCAACGCGACGCGCAACGTAACCCAGGCGGCCTCGAGAAATAACTCATTACGCAACAGTTCGCCGTACCACTTCGTCGAAAAACCGGCCCAAACTGTCACCAGGCGACTTTCATTGAACGAATAGATGATCAAGATGAGCATGGGAAGATAGAGAAACGCAAACCCCAGTGTCAAAGAGCTCGCGTTGAACAGGCTCAGACGTCTCATTGCTGCCTATCCCCTGCAAGATCAGTGACGCATGCCCTTGGAAGAGATCCATGTGTCAAGTGCGTCATTGCGCCTCCAGTTCCCGTTGACGCTGCGTATTTCTTTGGAACAAGATGATTGGGATGATCAGAATAAGGAGAAGAAGAACGGCGACGGCACTGGCGACGGGCCAGTCTCGATTGTTGAAGAATTCCTCCCACAGAACCTTTCCGATCATTAATGTGTCGGATCCGCCCAGGAGAGATGGAATAATGATTTCACCGAGCGTTGGAATGAAAATCAGGAAACAGCCCGCGAGAATACCGTTGCGAGCCAGCGGTATGGTAACGAGCCAAAAACTGGAGATGCGCGAGCAACCCAGATCTTCGGCCGCTTCGAGCAGCGCGTTATCCAATCGCTCCAAGGCTGCGTAAATCGGCAGGACCATGAAGGGTAAATACGTGTGCGTGATTCCAATGTAGACGGCAATTTGGGTATTGAGGAGGGTAAGGGGTTCGGAGATAATTCCTAGACCCATCAAGACTTGATTGATGTAACCTTCGGTCGATAACATACCGATCCATGAATATACGCGGATCAGGAAGCTCGTCCAAAACGGCAAGATGACGAGAATGAGGAGTGTTGCTTGCAAGCCCTTTGGCGCCCGTGCCATGCCGTAGGCAATCGGAAAGCCGACCAGGAGGGTTGTGACCGTCGATACAGCGGCGATCTGCAAGCTTGACAGATACGCCTTCCAGTACAGAGCATCTTCTGCCAGAAAGACGAAGTTGTCAAAGTCAAGCGCGTTGATGAAGGCGAAAAGACCCGGCCACCCATCGCGCCAGTCCAGTATGGGTGAATAGGGTGGGATTGCAATTGCAGCGTCACTTAAGGAGATTCGGACGACGATAAGGAAGGGAATCAGAAAGAGTGTAACGAGCCATAAGTAAGGGGTTAGAATGAGAAGGTGCCGCCTCATCATCAGCGATCAAGAACCACGCCCGCTGTCTCAGTCCAAGACAACCAAACAGGATCCTCCCATGTAAAGCTCCTACGGGCGATACGTCTGTTGTTGGCCGTCTGGGCTTTTAAGATGTGACCCATTGATAGTTCGACATGATAGGTCGAGATGTTTCCAAGATAGGCAATGTCCAGTATCTTGCCCTCTACTTTGTTTGTTGATTCAGGTTCTCGAGCATGAATTGTGACCTTTTCGGGTCGGACAGCGAGGTAACAGGTCTGGCCGTCGGTGAATGGGAGGTCCGTTTTGCAGTGGAATATGGGCCGGCCTTCTCCCCAATGGAGATCAATTCCTGAATTCCTGGGGTGCGCCGTGCCGGTGATTAAATTTACATCGCCGATAAAATCGGCGACATAACGGGAATTGGGCGCTTCGTAAATGACATCCGGTGTGGCGACCTGAATGATACGACCTTCATCCATGACGGCCACGCGCGTGGCTACGGTCATGGCCTCCTCCTGGTCATGAGTGACGATAACAAAAGTGGTTCCCGTTTTCTCCTGAATATCCATTAATTCAAATTGGGTCTCTTGGCGCAGCTTTTTGTCGAGAGCCCCCATTGGTTCGTCCAGGAGCAAGAGTTTGGGTGCTTTTGCCAGAGATCGTGCGAGAGCCACCCGTTGCCTTTGCCCGCCGGAAATCTGATCCGGTTTGCGCCGGGCAAATTTTTCAAGGCGGGTGAGCTTGAGCATCTCTGCGACTCGATCGGCCAGTTCGGCTTTCGGCATGCGTTGGCGCTTTAGGCCGAACGCGATGTTGTCATATACGGACAGATGCGGGAACAGAGCATACGATTGAAACATCATGTTCACCGCGCGTTTGTTGGGCGGGACGGGTGTTATGTCGTGACCCGCGAGCTCTATTTTCCCCTCGGTCGGTGTTTCAAATCCCGCGAGCATGCGCATCAAGGTTGTTTTTCCACAACCGGATGGACCCAAAAGAGCGAAGAATTCTTCTTCGAATATGTCGAGGGAGAGGCCGCTGATGGCGGCAAAGGTTCCAAACCGTTTGGTTACATTCTCAAAGCGTATCAGTGGGGTGGTCGATGGATTGTTCCAAGGTTCGACGGGTGTGTTCGTGGTGGGGGACGTGCCTTGGGACTTAGTCACGATTCCAGATCCTTTTGACGGCCCCGCACCAACAAGGAGCGGGACTCATCGTGTCGCGGGTTTATGTTCCAGACTTTATCTTTGTCCACAACCGCGTGACCGTACGCTGTGTTTTCGGTGGATAAGGTGTTGTCGTGTAAAGATTGCTGAGCGTTTCGGCGTCCGGATAAATAGCCGGGTCTCCAATGACGTCTTCATTGAGGTGCTCTTGCGCCGCCAAGTTGCCGTTCGCATAATACACATAGTTCGAGGCTTGTGCCATGTTTACAGCGTCCATGATGAAGTTGAGAAACATGTGTGCGCCCTCGGGATTTGGAGCGTCCGCCGGAATCGCCATTTGATCAAACCACATGAGAGCCCCTTCGCTCGGGGGATTGTAGGCGATTTCCACGTCATTGCCGGCGTCGGCTGCTCGGTCACGCGCCTGGAGAATATCGCCGGACCATCCGAAGGCAACGCAAATCGCTCCGTTGGCTAACGCGTTGAGGTACTCAGTACTATTAAACTTCTGTATATACGGACGGACAGCTGTGAGAACGGGCTCGACCTTTGCGATGACATCGGGGTCATGACTGTTGGCGTCTTCGCCAAGATACCGCAGGGTTGCCGGAATGATCTCGGTTGGGGCGTCTACAAAATGCACCCCACATTCGGCCAGTTTCTCCATATTTTCAGGTTCAAAAATGAGCGCAAGAGAGCCGATGGGAGCGTCGTCTCCCAGGACCTCCTGGACCTTGTTGACATTGACACCGATGCCGGTGGTTCCCCACATATAGTTGATTGAATAGGCATTCCCCGGGTCGTACTGAGCTGTTCGTTCTGCAACCACGTCCCAGAGGTTCTTGGAATTTGGAAGCTTTGAGAAGTCAAGCGTTTGAAATGCACCCGCTTGGATCTGGCGCTGTAGGAAGGTTCCGGTCGGTACCACAACATCGTAGCCAGATTGCCCCGACAAGATTTTCGTCTCAAGAATTTCATTGGAGTCGAAAACATCATAGACTAAATTAATACCTGTTTCCGCTTCAAATTTTCCGAGAAGATCTTCATCAATATAATCAGACCAGTTGTATACTCGGACCTCTTGGGCCGACGACAATGATGCCGCAATTGCGCACGCACAGGTGGTAAGTAATAAGTTGAGTTTCACATCAGTCTCCTATTTTTTGACGAATGGGATGAAACGAGTTTTCAACGTCTCGGATAAAGGTGATTGCGAGGAAGCTGGATGGTCCAATGCGGGAGGATCTCAGTTTTTTGGCGAATATGTTCGGGTTTGCATCCCTGATGTAATGCGAGTTAAGTTTATCAATTGCAAGCAGTTTCATGCAATTGATATGCAATCATAGTCGTGGTCATGGTATGTGGAGCCATCGATTATAGCGTGTGCCATGGCTGTGTTGTATGTGGAGGGGGAAGCCTTCTGGTTTCGGTAATATTTGGACTTATCAGTGGAAAGATCGATGAAACCGTTCACTCGAAATTGTATGACAACGTTTGAACTTCAGGAATCCGATTCTGATCATCACATGCATCCCTTTACCTGTGGCTCGAAGCTTCAGTCGCGACGTCCGAGAGTCGTTGTTGGTGGGCGTGGGGTTTGGTTGATTGACAGCGAAGGGGAGGAGATCCTTGATGGCATGTCGGGCCTGTGGTGCGTCAATGTCGGTTATGGGAGAACAGAGCTGGTTGAGGCCGCTCGCCAGCAGATGCAGGAACTTCCATATTACAACACGTTCTTCCAGACCACTCACATCCCTGCCGTTTCCCTTGCGGCGAAACTCGCGGAACTCACCCCAGATAATCTCAACAAGGTCTTTTTTGCTAGCTCCGGGTCCGAGGCGAATGATACCAATATTCGGATGGCGCGGACCTACTGGGCGGAACGTGGAAAGCCTGAAAAGTCGATTATTATATCGAGAAAGAACTCCTATCATGGATCGACCGTTGGGTCCGGGTCACTCAGTGGAATGACAGCGATGCATTCCCAAGGTGGGTTGCCAATCCCGGATATCGTTCATATCAATCAACCGGACTGGTGGTCGGAAGGCGGGGACATGGCTCCCGAAGAGTTTGCTGTCGCACGTGCGCGGGAACTGGAGAGTGTCATCATTAAGCATGGTGAAAACCGTGTTGCTGCCTTTGTGGCGGAGCCCATACAAGGGGCTGGCGGGGTAATCATCGCTCCCGATGGCTACTGGGCTGAGATACAGCGCATTTGCGACGACTATGAGATTTTATTGATTGCCGATGAGGTGATCTGCGGGTTTGGAAGAACCGGGAACTGGTTTGGTTCGCAAACATTCAAGATATGTCCCGATATCGTGACGGTCGCGAAGGGATTGTCTTCCGGTTATCAGCCTATCGCGGCGTCTATTGTGTCTGATGAGATTGCGCATGTGATTGATCAATGTGAATTTAGTCACGGTTATACGTACTCGGGCCATCCCGTCGCAGCTGCGGTGGCATTGGAGAACGTGCGGATTCTGGAGGAGGAAAAGGTATTGGATCACGTCAATCAAGTTGCGGCGCCTTATCTGAAGGCGCGGTGGACGAGTCTTGGAGACCATCCGATGGTCGGTGAGGCAAGAATTGTCGGGATGATGGGGTCAATTGCGCTTACCCCCGATAAGGAGAACCGGGCGCCCTTTGCCGCGCAGACGGGCACGATCGGTGAAATTGTCCGTGACCAGTGTTTCGCTCATAATCTTGTCATGCGTCATGTCGGGGACCGCATGGTGATTGCCCCGCCTTTGATCATTCGGACAGAAGAGATTGACATCCTGATCGAGCGGGCTGTCCAGGCTCTTGATGACGCATGGAAACAGATCAAGAAGGAGGATCTTTGGAGATAAGGCCCTCCGTTGATCGGTGTTTCGGAATTGATCGTGGCGCCGATCATGCAACGACAAGGTTGCTCGGGTCTGTCCTCGGGTCTGTCTAGGTGGCGATCGTCAGTTCTTCCAACTGATTTCCGCCAAGGGAATAGCGGCTGTCGGTAGATCTTCCCACAGACCTTGGATGCCGACCTTGGCAACGCCGAGGGCAGCTAACTGAAACAGGTAACTGTTGACGTAATCATCCGCGATGAGTTTCTGAGCGGTCTGCAGAAGGGATACGCGTGAGTCAGGGTCTGTTGTTGTGTTGAGTGCTGCAATCACATCTTGAAATTCTGAACTGTCGTACTGGAAGTAATAGTCCGGCCGAGCGTAAATTCCGATATCCATTGGTTCGGTGTGGCTCACGATGGTCAGATCAAAGTTCTTGCCCCGAAACACCGTTTCCAACCACTGTGCCCATTCGACATTGATGATTTGCGCCTCGATTCCAACGTTTGCGAGCTGAGCAGCAATGATTTCTCCGCCCCGGCGCGCATAGGATGGTGGTGGCAGGTGGAGGGTCACATTGAATCCATCTGCTAAATTTGCCTCTGCCAGCAAGGTTCTTGCCTTTTCAGGATCGTAGGCACTTTGCTGAGTCAGTTCGACGTAGGCGGGATGATGGGGCGCAAAGTGGGTTCCGATGGGTGTGCCATACCCGAACATCGCACCATCTATGAGGGCGTTGCGATCAATTGCATGCGCGATTGCCTGCCGAACCTTTACGTTGTCCAGGGGTGGCTTCTTGTTGTTGATGCTGAGTATGGTTTCACCTTCGGTGGATCCGATGAGAACTTGAAACCTTGGATCGGCTTCAAATTGTGGCAGGTTTTCAGGTGCCGGAAAGACCGAGAACGCGTCGATGTCCTCAGCCATCATTGCAGCAAACGCAGCCGTTGGATCTGAGATGAACTTGAAAGTTCCCTTGTCGAGAGATGGTTGTTCTCCCCAGTAACCGGGATTACGACTCAGGACAATCTGATCCCCTTGGACCCAGTCTGAAAGAACGTAAGGGCCCGTGCCGATGGGCGACTGCTTGATGTTCCCGATGCTCTCGGGTGCGACAATTACGGCATCCCCCCACGCGAGATTGAAGAGAAAGTTGCCGTTTGGCCCATCAAGGGTGATCTTCACGGTCAGGGGATCGACAACGCGCACGTTCTGAATTCCGGTGAAAAGTGCCTTTTGGGCATTCTGGCTGTCATCCGCCCGAGCCCGATCAAGCGAAAACTTGACGTCCTCTGCGTCCATCGTGGTTTCATCATGGAACTGGACACCGTCTCTCAATGTGAAGGTGTACTCGGTTCCATCGTCCGTGATTTCCCAACTTTCGGCGAGACCGGCAACAATGCTGCCGTCGCGTTGAAACTTGGTTAACCCCTCGAAGATATTTGAGTAGACGACTGAGTCGATGGCTTGTGCCGCGGCACTTGTGGGGTCGAGGTGGGGCGGTTCAAGCTGCATACCGATTGTGATGTCGGTTCGTTGCGCGTGCGCCGGCGTGAGAACCGTGGTTGTCGCGATGAACGCGGCCGCGACCATTCGCGTGATTGTGGTCGGCATTGTGTAGAGTCCTCCTTGATTTATAGGTTATCGTATAGCGGTTGCTGTCATGAGAGTGCCGGAAACGTTACACGGATTGGTCGAATAGAGAAGCAGAATACTTTGGTGATCTTGTTCATGAGGGTCTCGGAGGAAGTCTTGCGTTGCTGAGGGGTCGTTGCATTTTCCGGGATCGGGATGTGGTTTTTCGAAACGACCTTGTCGATGCAATATTGTGCGTGATCGTTCATGTGGAGAGAATGTTTTCAGGAAATGATTCACGGATGGTTGCTCTACTCGGCTACATCAAGCTCAGCTTGACGGGGAGGAAGAAGCGTTGGTCACGTCTGGTCCAAAAATTCCACGAGAATAGTCTGTCATATATATCTTCAACCATGGCGTGAACTTCTCGGGCTCGGTCGTGATCTGTTTGGTGATATCATGATAGTCGACCCACGCGGTTTCCATCACTTCATCCGGGTCCGGGTTGAGTGGCATGGTGTCGTCTGCCTTGGCGACAAAGACATCAACCACTTCATGTTCTGTCAAGCCGTTACCGACATCGGCCCGATATTCCAGATTCTGTCGATGCTCGGGTTTGAGACCGATAATGCCAAGTTCCTCCCGTAGACGACGTATGGCACAATCAAGAGAGGCTTCTTCCCAGTCAGGATGTGTGCAGCATGTGTTGGCCCAAAGTCCCGGAGTATGGTATTTTCCCAAGGCACGGCGCTGCATGAGAATCTCCGTGCCTTGGACAACAAAGACCGATACAGCCTTGTGACGGAGACCACGTTTATGGGCTTCAAGTTTTTCGACGGGTTTGAGTTCGCCATTGACCCAAGTTGGAATCATCGTGGTCATGTGTGTTCTGGTGAGACCAGCCCTGTTAAGTGCGCGATATTCTTAAGCCCGATTTTGATGTGCGGCATCGGTCGTGATTTAACAAGCTTTTTGTGCATATAGGCCTCAAAGGTAAGTCGTTGTACATCGGTATCGTGGCAGAGAGAGACAAAACGTTCGCGTCGATCATCGGATCGGTAGTAGGCATTTTGCATCGATTGCAGAACTCTGAACACAGTCCTGTGCTCTTTCATGAAAAGTTTGCGTGCAAGTTTCAAGTTGCGTGCATCATGCGATTTCAATGTTTCCGTGCAAGCTGTCGCGGCCAACCGACCTGCAAACATCGCGTAGTAAATACCCTCTCCGGAGGATGGTGCGACAACACCCGCCGCGTCTCCAGCTAAAACCAGATCGGTCCCGTTGTCCCAACGGTCTAACGGATGAAGGGGAATCGGCGCACCTTCCTTACGTAAGGTCTTGCAATCGGACAATCCGCTTGCCGCGCGCAACGCCGCGGTTGCTCCTTTTAAGTCGATGTCGGTGTGACCGGTTCCCATTCCGACGCTCGCGGAGTCTCCGTGGGGAAATACCCAGCCATAGAAGTCTGGCGAAATGGATCCATCATAGACAACATCGCATCGCATCGGGTCGTAGGTTGTGGCGTCTTGCGGTGCCTCGATAATCTCGTGATAGGCGAGTACGTAGGGAATTTTGTCCCAACCATCGACTTCGGCCTTTCCGACACGCGACCGGGCACCATCGGCGCCAATCGCAAGCCGGAACGGCAAACGGTGCTCGTCGCCATTCGACTTATTGCGATAAATGACATGTTTTGCGTCGCTCTTGCGCTCGATTCTCAGGAACGTGCCGATGTGATAGTCCGCTCCGGCCTGTGAGGCGCGCGCGCGCAGATAGGGATCAAAATCCTTGCGATCGACCATCCCGACAAATCCGTTCTCAATGGGGATGTCGACCTTTCGACCGGTTGGTGATACCATGCGTGCGGTTGTGACTTTTGCAATCAACTGCTCTTCGCCGATATGGAAGTCTTCCATCAGTCGCGGAGGAATGGCCCCTCCGCATGGTTTGATTCGACCTTCGCGATCAAGCAAGGCAACTTTGTGGCCGGTATTGGCGAGCTCTTCCGCTGCGGTCGCTCCGGACGGGCCTCCACCAATTACAACGACATCATACATCTCTTCTCACTCCCCGGGAACGAATGCCCTGTGGCTGGATCCTATCGGGTTTATGACTCGGATTGCCATGAACGCCGCCACGATGAATAAAGCAGATTCCAGGAAAAAAACAATGCCAAATGCGTCCGCATCATTTGCGAGAATGTGTCGGAAGATATCGACGGTCGCGGCGCCAATCAAACCTCCAAACCCGGCGGCCAACGCTTGTGCGGCACCCCACAAGCCCATACGGGTTCCCTCGCGCGCTTCCCGTCCTTCCCCGGCGAGGGCCATCATGGCACCAATCGCGGCGACAGCAAACATACCATTGAATAGACCCAGACCGGTTACTGTGGCGAATAGAGGTGCGTGAGGTCCAACCTGACCAAGTGTCGCAATCAGGCCAAGCATCGCCGCGGAACCGAGACATCCGGCAATGACCCAGAATTTCAAGGATCCGAGTCGCAAACCGGTTGCCATAATTCCAACCAGTATCATGCCAAAAAACACGCCACCATTTTGTGCACCGGATAGTGTGGTGGATTGGCCCGGCGTGAGACCAAAGACCAATCCGGAATAAGGCTCAAGAATCAGCTCTTGCATAAAGAATGCGGTCATGGACACGAACACAAAGGTCGTAAATTGCCGCGTCCTTGATTCCGCCCAGATTTCCAGGAAACCCTTTCGAAATGATAGGGCTTGCGGAGATCGTGCGGCGTCGACACGCCGTTCGATGCCCCAGATCATCAGCGTCGTCACCGCGATGGCGGTTACTGCAATGATTGCAACGATTCGGATTAGAACCCCATGGGAGTAGGGGTCGAGAAATTGGCCGACCACGGCTGCAGTGACCGCGATCCCGGCGATCATCATCAACCAAGTTATTGTCGCCGCCGCGGCGCGGCGCGAGGGGATGGTGGCTGTGGCCAGGAGCGCGAGAAGAGATGTGCCGGACGCGCCGACGCCAAGACCGATCAAGCTGTAGGCGAGGACCGATATCAACAGACCAAGCGAAAGATTTATTTCGAGGATTTCAATTGCCACCGCTGCCATCAAGGCGCCGATTGCTAAGGTTATCATACCACCCAATATGAAACGTGAGCGATTGCCCTTTGTATCCGACCGGAATCCCCAGTTAGGCCGTGTAATTTGAATACCATAGTAGAGGGCAACCAATAATCCCGGCAAAACGGCGGGCAAGGCGAGTTCAACGACCATAAGACGATTGAGGGTCGAGGTTGTGAGCACTACAACTGCGCCGAGACACATCTGGACGCATCCTAAGCGACAGATATCAAGCCAGCTGAGCGTTCTCATGATCCGATCGTTGGTACATTCCGGAGTGCGAAGGCGGCAATCATCATGCCAAAAACATAGAACAGCACACCGGTTCCGTTATACCATGGTGCCTTTGCGCGTGGATCCTTGAGCATGATAGACATCGCGATGAACTGAAGGAGGATCAAGATGCCTAATGACATTGCATAATAGCTCTGTTGCCAATGAACAAGAAGTCCGACGACTCCCAGTTGTGGTAGAGTCATGATGAGACAGGCCATCCGGGCCGCCGCTTTCGGGCCGTGGACAACGGGCAAGGAGTTGACATTCATCTGTCGATCCCCTTCAAGTGCCTTGAAGTCGTTGAGGGTCATGATTCCGTGAGCACCGATACCATAGAGAAGCGCAACAGTGATGACAGGAAGTGTTGGAGCACCGGCGCTCAAGACGGCTGCTCCGGTAAACCATGGTAAACTTTCGTAACTGAGTCCAACAATACCGGGACCCCACCATCCGGATCGTTTTAGCCGAATAGGTTCTGCGGAATACATCCATGCGGCCGTTACGGCAAGAATTGTTGCTCCGAAACCCCAGGGGCCGAGTTGCCACCCAACAATCAGTGATAGAATCGACATTGCGACGGCAATTCCCAGGCCCCAATGGGTTGGAACACGTCCGGAAGGAATGGGTCGATTAGGTTCGTTGATGGCATCGACGTTCCGATCACACCAGTCATTTGCGGCTTGACTCATGCCACAGACGATCGGACCGGCCAGCACAATGCCGAGCAGAACGATGTACCAATCATGAGTGGGGGAGACACCGCTTGATATCACACCGCAGACATAGGCCCACATCGGAGGAAACCACGTAATTGGCTTGATGAGTTCCAGGACGGCGCGTAATTCGGGAATTTTGCGTGGATTGATGGTGCCGCTAACGCTCATAAGTCAAATATTGCTGACGCATAGACGCTTTGCAAGAGATAAAGAACCGTCCGGTGTAATGAAAACAAGGTCGATCCGAAGTCTTGGTTCCCAAAACGGGTCGATCCGAATGGTTGATCCGGCCGGGTGGAGCTCCCGACCCGCAACCTACTGTGTCCTCCCATCATCGACCGGTTGTTGTGTTTCGCCAACGCGTGTGCTGGTGAGGTTGTGCCTGTGCAGGAAAAGGCCGTGGGAGTTGCCCTTTCTGTTTTTGCGATCGATTGGTTGATCTGTCGGTATGCATGATCAATCTAGAAATCGGAAATTGATAATCGGGCACATTTGAAGGATCGCCGGGAACCAAGAGCACAAAGGACACAAGCGCAGTGTTGACCGGCTTGCCGGTTCAGGCATAAAGCTTTTTTGAGGCTATTGAGGGAGAAATTGACCGGATTGCGACAGAGAAGTCCTGACGAACAAAGGACAAGGATATGAATGAACAACTCTCCAGGCGAATTGATACCTCCAACAACAAGGATTGATGTCAGCCACAAGGGAGATGACCAGGACAAAATATGTCGAAAGCAGCAAGTGCTCTTGATTTTACTCCGGCGAATAAACCGAATTGCTCAAGTTTAATCTCGAATCCAACTCTATCGGAAGTATTTTTGTTTGGGGATTACTTCTTTTACTAAACAGACCCCTTGACTTCGAGGTCGAGACGTGATACCGATCATGGGAATCGGGTTCCAGTCAATCGCGTCACAAAGCCCTAGAA
>JAPORU010000139.1 GCA_026710045.1 Aestuariivita sp.
GTGAATGTAACAGACATCCAGTAACGTTCAAGAGTAGATGTCAACGGGTCCTAATCTAAATTTGTTTACGTAGTGCATACCTTGAATCATTATATTTCTCCAATCAAAAAGATTATGAATATAAGCATTGTTCTTGACCCCTTTTCTGGTTGCATGTCGCGGACTCGCATCGTTCAAAGATAAAAACCTGATACGGTAAACAGTGATCCGATACGCTGATCCATCTCGGAAGATCGTGTATGTTGAGGTACAGAGAGGCACTGTCAAAACAACGGAATTTGGCGCTTTTCCGCTTCAACTATCCCCATGCATGATGGAAACGTCCGACACTGACCCATCCGTAAGGTCTGGAATAAAGCCACGCCACTGCTCACAGCGCTTCGGCCTTGGCGAGCGAGTGGACATCGTCGAACCGGGCGGTTGAAAGGTCATCTTCGGTAATATTGAACTCCTGTCCCATGAGATCCTCGATTCCCCGGACAAGTGCCGACGCATCCAGGCCATAGAACTTCATGAGGTATGGGCGTGAACCGCCATGAGCATAGGTGTCTTTCAGACCGAGGCGAACCAGCCGTTTCCCGACGCCCGCATCGGCGATGATTTCGGCCACAAGAGACCCGATGCCACCTTCTGTAACATGATTTTCCAAAGTCACGACGCCATGTCTCACGCTTCCGATGTGATCGAGCAGTGCCGTGGAGTCGAAAGGCTTGATGGTATGCAGGTGGAGATGACGGATGGACAGGCCGGCCTGCGCGAAAGCGGCGCGGGCGCGCAGGGCCTCCTCGGTGCAAATGCCAGAGGTCACCACGAGAACGTCATCGCCGTCCGAAAGTTCTCGCATCTCTCCGACCGTAATGGGTGTAGCAAAGAGACGGGGAACGGATCCGCGCAAGATACGGCACCAGACGGGCCCATCAATGCTATCGGCAGCTTCGCAGATACTCTCCACCTCCGTCGCATCGCCTGTCTCCAGGATGGTCATGTTCGGGATGGAACGCATGACGCTGATGTCCTCAATGGACTGGTGCGTCATACCGCCCGGAGTGGTCACGCCGGGAAGGAAGCCCATCAGGCGTACTTTGCGGCGTGGATAGGCGATGGACGCCATAAGTTGATCGTAAGGTCTACGATACATAAAGACGCCGAAGGTGTGGATGAATGGGCGGAAACCGGCGAGCCCCAAACCACCCGCAAAACTCATCATGTTTTGTTCCGCCATCCCGAGAGAGAGAAACTGATCGGGATGACGATCCCGGAATCCGTCGATTTCACACGACGATGTGAGATCCGCCGACAGACAGAGAATGTCCGGTTTGCCCGCTGCAAACTTCTCAAAAGCACGCGCATACGGGCGCGAAACCATTTCGACCATTATCGTGCTCCCGAATGTACGTAATTGACGGGTTCGACGCCAAGATCGGCAGCGATCGATTTGTTGAACCGGGCTCGCTCCTCGTCCGATTTGAAACGCACATAGTGCAAACGTGGGAATCGCTCTTCAAGGATCGACATCGTGTGAAACGGATTGGTGCGGGCCAAGATGATGAGGGGCCTACCGGCGTGCGGCTCCTTCACGGCGTCTCGGATCGCGCTCAAATCATGGCCGTCAATCTCGATGCAAGCCGCCCCGAAATTAATGAACTTGGAGCGGATGTCGCCGACATCCATGACGCTCGACATGGCGCCATCACATTGCTGATCGTTCACATCCATGATGGCCATGACGTTATCGATGCCATGGTGCGCACAGACCTGCACCGCTTCCCACGTCTGACCTTCCTGGACTTCGCCGTCCGACATAAAGACCCAGGTGCGACCCGGCTCACCGCGCAACTTTCGACCGTAGGCAAGACCGGATGCTGTCGAAAGCCCGATCCCTAGGGTCCCGTTGTGCACCTCCATGCCCGGGGAGTGTTCCGCTCCGATCATCTCAACCGAGGAACCGTCCTCATTAAACATCTCCAGACCCTCCGGGGCCATGCGCCCCACTTCGATCAAGGTTGCATAGGCCACAAGCGCATAGTGAGCCGGTGCGATAAACAACCGATCAAACTGAGCCGCGAAAGGGCCGTTATAGCCGGCACCGGTATGATAATCGGGATTACAAGGCGAAGGAACCCCTCCGAACGGTCTGGGGATCATCGGCAGCGTCGGTTCGCCCAGCTTCAGCTCTTCGTTATAGAGCCACGCCAGCTGTTCCGCCGCAGAACAGGCTTGTGACAAATACCCACCATTGTTCCGCATCACGTGTTCAAAGACGCGACGGCGAATGCCCAGCGCAACATCTTCGGTCGTTTTTTCATTCTTCAAGAGATTCTCCAATTCCATGCAGAAGTGTCTGTCAGCCCGATCCGGAATCGCGATAGCCCGGGTAGACAATGATCTTCCGGGACTCCTGTGCCTCAACCAGCATCCGGAATGCTGCGGGCGCGCCTTCGATTCCAAAGCGGTGAGAGATGAGTCTTTCGGGTTGAACCCGTCCGAACTTCAACAGCCGAAAATACTGATAGGTATCCTTGTGATCCACGGAAAATTTGGATGTCACCATGATCTCATCAAAGTCAGCGTCCGCGCCGTCCCGCGTCCATGACGTGCCCGGTGCAAGCGGTGCACCCAGATGAAGCGTCCCACCCTTTTCAATGAGCTTGATGCAGGAATCTCAAGCTCCGGCAAACGGGACGATGACAACGGCCACATCCACCAATAGGCCCTCGTTTTCTGACAGATTTCTTCGGCACTGTCGGCCGCAAACACAATGCAATCCTGCACTTTGATGACAACACAAACCGTCATCGCGTGTCCGTTGTGCTACTTGGAACTTCTGATCCGAATAACGGAATCCAACTTTGAATGTCATCAAATGTCGGCATCAAATTCTTTAAAGTCTGAGTATCCGGTACCAGGTTTTTTAAGTCATCGGTTGAAGGCATCCAACCTGTTATACCATCAAGGGATGGTCTCCACTTTGTGTCGGCCGAAATCCATGATTGTTCGTCTAATGCCACACCACATTCGGGCATCCATGCACCCAGAACGTCTGTAGGCGGCCTCATTGATTCAGGAAGGTCTTGAAGCGTTTCATCCACCAGTTCTGCGGTTATATCACCTGTTTCACAAGCATAGTCCTCAAAGTCTTTATCGGGATTTTCCGCCTTCCAATCATCAAAAACCGCTCTTTCAAACGAGACGGCCATTGTTGGCGCCGCAACCATACCAACGACTGGAACAACCGCAGCCCCGGCGATGGCAAAACGTTTAATGCGCGCCTTTGCTCGTTCTCTTGCTTTTGCTTGGGTAACTGCTTGTGCTTTATCTATTTTATAAGCGGCGCTGGCCGCTGCAGCACTTGCAGTCAGAGTAGCAACTTGTACCCCGAGTTGAACAACCTTTACCGCCAAGGCAATCGTCGAAACTGCAAGAATTGCACAAACACAAACAAGAAAAACAGTACTTTTGATAAAGCGAAAAAATCTTACCATGAAAAAGTCAGCTATTCCAACGCGCACTTGCCGCTAACATTGCGATTTCACTGAGCCGTTCAGATATCAAGGAAACCCCCTATGTTTACCATCAATCTGACCGCCGTCCGCTTTACAGAGGCGATTTGATTGATTGAAAGTTTTTTCAATATCACACATCGTAATCTTTGCGGCATGAATGACACCGCCAACAAGATTTGACGACTCCCTTTGCCCTTGTGGTCATGAAGACATTTCTTGTACCCAGCATATCATTTTAATCCATAGAGAAAGTTGCTTTTGGTAACTTTTTGACAAATCATAAGATTTTTGACGACAACGGCATTTTTCGATGTCTACGTCACAATGACCTTTGGGTATACGCCACAGAAAAACTGTTTCATCGCAGATAAAAATAAAAATTGGAAATATGCTTCAGAACTTTAACATACCATCGTTACCAACGGAACATCCCAGTCGGATTGAACAACTTCGCACTCTCCTGAATACAGTCCCTCTTGATGGCTTCATTGTCCCTCGGTCCGATGTCCATCAAGGCGAATTTGTGGCACCGAAAGATGAGCGTCTCGCATGGTTGACCGGATTCACTGGCTCCGCGGGAATGGCGGTCGTTCTTCACCATAAAGTAGGACTTTTTGTTGATGGACGCTACCAGACTCAAGCCAAACTACAAATCAACCTTGAAGAGATCGAACTCGTTTCTTCGTCCGATACCAAGTTGACCGACTGGCTGATCAAGGAACTCGCGCACGACGATGCTCGTATTGGATTTGATCCTTGGCTGATGACGCATGGACAAATCTCGAAAGCAAAGAAAAAGCTGTCTGGAACGCGAACTCAACTTATTCCGGTGGGGCACAATCCAATTGATCAACTTTGGACCGATCAGCCGCCCGTATCCTCTGCACCGGCACGGATACATCCCCTTGAATACGCGGGAAAAACGCACGACGACAAACGAGCCGAGATCGCGGAAATTTTAAAGGCGGCCCACCTCCATGCCGCAATCCTTACACTTCCTGATTCGATTGCGTGGCTTTTGAATATTCGTGGAAACGATATCAATCATAACCCGATCATTCAGAGTTTTGCCATCATCTATGATTCCGGGAAGGTGACACTCTTTGTTAATTACGAAAAAGTCGGCAATATTCGTGATCACT
Organism: Aestuariivita sp.; assembly: GCA_026710045.1. GTDB lineage: Bacteria > Pseudomonadota > Alphaproteobacteria > Rhodobacterales > Rhodobacteraceae > JAPORY01. The sequence goes on from JAPORU010000139.1 coordinate 4,646, forward strand.
TCAACAGTCATGTTCGAATCGCCTCACCCGAAATGTTCTGCAAGGAAGTTGAAGCACTTCAAGGGCGAGTTCTGCTCGACAAGGACTCGGCACCCTTTCATATCGCCGCGATCTGCAAGAACAAGAAATTTGGCCAAGATCCCTGTCTGCTTCCAAAGGCCTGCAAAAATCTCATTGAAATAAAGGGAGCGATTGCGGCCCACATGCGTGATGCAGTTGCAATGATTGAAGTCTTGGCATGGATCGATAATCAACATCCAAATAGCATAACCGAAATTGATGTCGTCAAGCGCCTCGAAGACGAGCGCAGGAAGGATCCGCAATTTGAGGATATTTCATTTGATACGATTGCGGGAACGGGCTCCAACGGTGCCATTGTTCACTACCGGGTTTCCGAAGACACAAATGCTCTCTTGGAAAGTGGTCACCTCCTGGTGCTCGACAGCGGCGGACAATATCGTGACGGTACAACGGATGTTACGCGAACCATCCCAATCGGAGAGGTGACGTCAGAAAAAAAATCAGCCTATACCCGCGTCGCAAAGGGCATGATAAATATGTCGCGTCTGCACTGGCCGAGTGATCTTGCTGGACGAGACATCGAAATAGTTGGCCGTATACCACTCTGGGATGCTCATCTCGATTTTGATCATGGCTTGGGACATGGCGTTGGTTCCTTCCTCAGCGTCCATGAAGGACCGCAACGTCTCTCTAAGTCCAGTCATATTCCTCTCAGACCCGGTATGATTCTATCAAACGAGCCCGGATATTATCGCGAAGGACAGTTTGGTATTCGCATTGAAAATCTCTTGGTTGTTGAAGAAGCGCAACCCCGACCGGACGAGGATTCGCACCGCTCCATGCTCTGTTGGCGAACATTAACCCTCGTTCCTCTGGATCGACGTCTCATCTTGGTTGACATTCTCGGAATCGAAGAACGACACTGGTTGAATAACTATCATGCAACCGTGAAGAAAGAAATTTCCCCGTTCGTCAGCCCATCTGCGAAAAAGTGGTTGGAACGGCAAACGGCTCCCATCTGATGGTTCTGCGACGCCGCGCCATCGTTCCGTCCACATACGAAGTCACGGTCACGAATGCTCCTCGGCGGCTGTTGCCGCAAGCGCCTTGTTGTACGCTTTCAAAGCATCGACGTGCAACAAACCTCCGATTAATCGGAACGCAGTTGGTCCATGATCTGTGACAACCACCGGAATAACGGAAATATCAGCGGCCTCAAACAATGCTAGGGCCGCCGCAAGCGTCGCGTTTGCCTCAACATAGATATCCTGTGATACAAGCGCTTCCAACTCTCCCGCTGAACAATTGCATCGTTGATGATCAAGTGGAAGCATGATTTCCGATACAGTATGCATTGATGGCAAATAAGCCTGCGGGCCCGCGGCGAGATGAATACCGCGACGCTCAATCTGGGAAAGGAAAAAGGATCGATCAACTATGCGGGACGCCACGGCCGTCGAAATAGAAACTGAAACCATAACGGCCAGTCCCGTCTGCCAATCACCGGTCAACTCGAACACAATCAATGTTGTCGAGATCGGAGCACCGAGAACAGCAGAAGCCAACGCACCCATTCCCGCCAAGGCATACAATGTGCTCGACCCCGAGCTGTTAGGAAAGAGAGCCGTCGCAATAATTCCAAAACCAAGCCCGACAAGGGCACCGACCATAAGCGACGGTGAGAATACACCCCCACCCATTCGCCCGCCAATTGTGATTGCAACTGCGATCACCTTCAAGACACAGAATATGATTGTTTCATGCCACAACAACTGCCCTGTGAGCGCAAGCGACGTCGTCTCATAACCTACCCCAATGATATGCGGATAAAATACTGCGATTGCCCCCAGTAACAAACCGGCCATCGCAGGTCGCAACCAACGCGGCATTTTGGTACGCTGTTGCAAATCACTCGCGACATCTTCAACAAAGAAGATGGACTTTATCAATGTCACCGCAACCAAGCCCGATACCAACCCGAGCAAAAGGAATGCCGGTAACTCGACATAGAACTGTAACGTCCCGGTCTGAACGAGCGAAAATTCGGTAACATTTCCATATTCCAACCGATTAATGACGGTACCAGCAACGGCAGCGATTGAGATTGGTGCAAACGCATGGACTGCGAAATGACGCAAAACCACTTCAAGAGCAAACAATGTGCCCGCGATCGGTGCGTTGAAGCTTGCCGATACCGCCGCGGCAACCGCACAACCCAGTAAATCACGACTGGTAACACCATCAGTTCGCATCCAACGGGAAGCCTTGGTCGATATAACGGCTGCCAAATGTACAACAGGACCCTCTCGGCCCGATGATCCTCCCGAAGACAGTGTAATGAGCGAGGCGACTGCCGACGCAATGCCCGCTCGCGTTTCAACACGACCGTCCTTCAACGCCGCACCTTCAATGACATCGGACACGGACCGAACACGGCCATCAGGCGTAAATCGATCGAGAATCAATCCAACGAGAAGCCCGCCCATTACGGGAAGTAACAGGATCCAATACCACGGTAACGTCTCTGCAAATGAATGAATATAGTGAACGTCATCGGTACGGTAGAGTGTAGCCTGCAGCGCCTCGATCCCCTTCCGAAAAAACAGCGCGGCAAATCCAGCGACAATGCCGATGCCCATGGCGATAAACCAGAACTGAACCTGTGAGGGACCACGCTCCAAAAGCACATGCCATCCTCTTTCAAGAAACGAGATGGCTCTCCGCAACTTTATGGAGACCATGGATTGCGAATCCGACATTGTCCTATTGTGCTCGTTCACCCTTCCCTAACAATCGGTTATCAACGGCCCTATGATGTCCTTCCAGTTCCCACGCATGCCAGCTATGTTCTCAAGAGAGATTATCGATTGGTCAGTAACTCCTTGGCCGCAGCGACCGCGGCTTCGGTCACTTTGTTCCCAGCCAGCATTCGTGCAACTTCTTGGATGCGTTCACTGGATTGTAACGGAACAGCGAACGAGAACGTTGATCCATTCTTGACCTGCTTTGTGACCCTCCAATGATGATCTCCCTTTGCCGCAACTTGCGGAGAATGGGTGACGACAAGTATCTGACCAGATTTTGAAAGATCTGCAAGTCTCTGTCCAACCGCATCCGCGGTCGAACCACCGATACCGCTATCAATTTCATCAAATATCATTGTCAAACTGCGGTTCGCACCCACCAGACATACCTTGAGTGCCAACAAGAATCGACTCAGTTCACCTCCCGATGCAATCTTGTTCAGTGCTCCGGCGGAAGCGCCGGGATTCGTGGACACTGCAAATATCACCGAATCAACCCCGTCACGACCCGGCTCGGCTGGATCGACCTGACTGGAAAACACCGCGTGCTCCATCCTGAGCGGTGCAAGCTCTTTACGTACCGCTTGATCGAGATTCTTGGCAGCCGCACGTCGCGCCTGACTCAATATCACGGCTTTTTCCTGAAACTGAGACTCGGCGTCCGAAACAGCGCGTTCGGCAGCAATCAATCGAGCACTACCGGCATCGAGTACCTCCATGCGACGACACATGTCTTCCTTTAACGTTCCAAGATCATTTGGTGAAATCGAATGCTTTCGTGCCAGTGTACGGATCGCAAAAAATCTCTCTTCAACCGCTTCAAGTTCCGACGGATTAAAATCCAATTCCGCCAAAACCTGGTCGAGTCCGGATTGCGCCTCCGCCAACTCGATCAATGCACGCGACAACGATGCAAGTGAATCATCTAACCTGTTCTCAGACTTATCGGAAACACCGTTCAGCCATCGCGCGGCCTGTTCCATTGATCCTTCCGCACCATCGGCGCCCAAGAGTGCCTTTGCACGCAACAAGTCTCCACGAATACGCTCCGCATTTTGCATCAGCCGACGTTGCGCATCAAGTTCCATGTCTTCATCGGGTTGTGGATCAAGAGAGATTAATTCGCTCACCGCATGGCGCAAATACAGCTCATCCGCTTGTGCTTTGGCAACGTCTTGTTCAAGTTCAAAATACGCATGTCGTGACGTTGACAGAGCCAACCAGGCTTGAGCGACCGCATCCGTGATATCGCGATGATTTCCGAATGCATCCAAAAGCGCCCGATGACCTTTTGGGTCAAGTAATCCTCTTTCGTCATGACGACCATGAATTTCCACCAGGGCATCTGAGAGATTGCGCAAGACCTCAGCGCTAACGCGACGATCGTTGACCCATGCACTTTTACGCCCCTCGCGAGAAATAGTCCGACGAAGAATGAGTTCCCTTTGTTGCGGACAATCGACGTCATCAAGAATACTCTGTGCTTCACAGTTCTTGGAGATATCGAAAACGGCTGTTACCTCAGCCTTTTGAGCACCCGGTCTGACGAGATCTGACGGTCCACGCATACCGAGGACAAAGCCAAGCGCATCCAGAAGAATGGATTTCCCAGCGCCCGTTTCACCGGTCAATACGTTCAGGCCTTCTTGAAATTCGAACTCCTGGAAGCTGACGATCACAAAGTCACGAATTTCAAGACATTGCAGCATAACGAGTCTTCAAACCGGATTGAGCCAAGCCGTCTACAACCACTCGCCCCTGATTGATTGACGATAGATTCGGGCCAACCAACTGTTTCCGGTTGCCCTTGGTTCGCGGCCCTTCCCTGTCAGCAACCAATAGCTATCCTCATACCATTCGGTCGAACGGAAATTATGTCCGAGAATTGCCCCTGCGGTCTGTGCTTGCTCGGTAAGGCCTAATGACAGGTAAACTTCGACCAAACGATGCAAGGCCTCGGGTGTGTGCGATGTCGTTTGATAATCCTCGATAACAACCCGGAATCGGTTGAGCGCCGCATTGAAATGATTTCGGCGTAGGTAATAGCGCCCGATCTCCATCTCTTTGCCAGCGAGATGATCAAAAGCGAGATCAAACTTAAGTTTCGCACTGTCTGCATATACGCTGTCCGGATACCGCTCAAAAACGGTGCGCAGTGCCTGCAAAGCCTGGAACGTTAATCCTTGATCGCGTCCGACCTCGTCAACTTGATCGTAATAACTCAGTGCCAAAAGATACTGGGCATAGGCCGCGTCCTCGTTCGCCGGATAGAAGTCAATAAAGCGTTGCGCCGCGGAACGCGACTCTTCGTACTCTTGACCCGAATGAAAGGCAAAAGCCTGCATAATCAGCGCACGTCGCGCTAAATTTGAGTAAGGATAAAGCCTCTCGACTTCTGAAAAATACCAAGTGGCATCGGAAACATTTCCCTGCTCAAGTTCATATTCACCTCTTTCATAGATGTGCTCAGGGGAAAAATCTTCAAGCGATTGGTCACGGTCCGTACCGGCACCGTCACATCCAATCGTCAGGCCAGCCAGAGCGATACATGATAAAATGTAGAAAAAGCGTAACGAGGATCGTTGAACACTCGACATACTCTCCATAAGATCTTCCCTCTTTATGTGACCATACTCTAACGTATGGCGAAGGGGAATTTCCAGTCCATAAATACGTTGCAAAGAGATAAGAAACCGGACACGGCAATGAACATATCAATGCAACGTGGGTCTGTCGTTAATGAACAGGAACCTGTCTTCATCGTTCCCGAAGGCTCGAAAATCGAGCCTGAATACCACCTCGAACCGTCAATGGTTGTTCCGGCTTACACGTTGGCCGGGATTTCATCCAAGCGTAGGTCCACGCCAGGCAAATTGGCTCCCGAAATGTGGTCACACGGTACCTTCTCGACAGCACCCGGAATTGAGAAGAGTTTTCGCAGGAGCGTGTTGGTGAGCGCATGCCCCGCGCGATAACCCGTATAATGTCCCAACAGTGGTCCACCCGCGAGCGCCAGGTCACCAATGGCATCAAGCATTTTGTGCCGAACGGGTTCATCAACATGACGCAATCCACCCGGACTGATGACATCCGATCCATCAAAAACGACCGCGTTCTCCCCGGGTGTTCCACCAAGTGCCAAACCACTCGCCAACATCTTTTCAACATCAACCTTGCGACAGAACGTACGGCTATCGCTAAGTTCCCGCACAAAAGCACCGTTATTCATCGACAGGGATTTTGTTTGTTGACCAATCGCCACATCGCTAAAATCGATATGAAAATCGATATGCAACGACGCTGACGGAGCAAGCATTGCAAATGCATCCGCCGTACTGACGCGGACAGCTTTCATGACCTTCATCGCCAGGACCGGTCGATCCAATGTCCGCACGCCGCACTCCATGATCTTCCTGACAAATGGAACAGCCGAGCCATCAAGAATCGGCAATTCTGGAGCATCCAGTTCAATTAAGGCATTGTGAACGCCACATCCACTGAGCGCAGCCATGAGATGTTCAATGGTCGAAACACCTACGCCGGATGCGTTGCCCAATTTTGTACATAATTCCGACGGCTCGACCGCGGACCACAAAGCCGGAATCATGGTCTCTTGAGTGGGCGTACGCTTAATATCCGTACGGCAGAACCAGATGCCGAAATCTTCGTCCGCGGGTTGAATCGTCAAATTGACCCTTTTTCCCGTATGCAATCCAACACCGGAAAAACATACAGATGAATTCAGAGTTTTCTGCACCAGTTCATCCTGTCATGGCCATCGCAGAGCCTCATTCACCCCACAATTAGCACCCTACATAGGACATGAATGCACATCTTGAAATTCAACAATTACAACAGCGTGAAACTTTTGCGTTGTCGACCCCGAATTCTCAGGCAAGACACCCGCCGCAAGATCCTCCTTAGCACCTCGATTCTCCGCACGCTGGCAGCAACATCCCACATCCTTTCACATCAAGACATAGACCCGGCGTCAACTACCCCGGTTCGTTACGAAACACGACCGATCCTTCATTGATACCCTTGATCTTGGCATCAACCGGGACGACACAGAGAAAACCGCGGAGAAGACCGGCAACACGGCAGCAGCACATGCTGTTCACCATCAGCCATCTCTTCCGGGTGCTGACAGCAAACGATCTGACATACGACTACACGCCGGCTCGAAGCCACACGGAGATAATCGAAGTCGTCGTCCCGACTACGGAGCCGCCTCTCGGTTCACATTCCAATAAGGCCGGAGCAAATGGACGACCGAACGTCAATAAAATCAAAAAACGAACTCCACAACAGTCTCTTTGTTAAAGACCGGTCCTGAAAGCATGATTTTACGATTCTCAGCCCATCTTTAACGTGCGCCGAGATAAGGTGCACTCTCCGAGCGGGTGCAAATCCCGTCCAACAAGTGTTGCTTCGGTTGGGTGCGACCGAGATGTCCGAAGTGGCGGATCAGAGAGGGAACGATAGGGTGTGAAGCCCTGCGGATAAAAGGACGGCTTAGGGCCGTTCAGCGACCATACAGGCTGGGCCGTTTCCTTGGGATGTGCGTGAACGCTGAGCCGGCTATGAGGCGGGTCATGCGTGTGACGCCCTTCCGTGAAGATGGGGACGTCGGGTACCGGTTGAGAAGAGAGCAACGTAAGCATCAACGGGACGCGCCGGGGTATGGGTGTCGGCCTGTAGGGAAGAGGGAGAGTGTGACAACGCGGGACGTCCTGTCTGGGGTTGTGCAGGGTTGATGTACGGACCGAACCGGCACCCTGTGCCGATCGGACGGGCCAGGCTGGGCCGACAGGAGGACGGACAGGATGGCGGTCCGGCTCGGAGTACCGGAGAGGTCGGGTCAGGCCGGTGGAGGGACGGAGCCGGACCCTGGGAGTTGGAGGGACAGGAGACAGCGACAGGACCACGGGTGAAGATCGACACGGGTCGAAT
>JAPORU010000158.1 GCA_026710045.1 Aestuariivita sp.
GCTTCGCTTTCTCATGAAGTATGCTCTGGATCCGCCAGACGTCATTCGACCCGTGTAGATCTTCACCAGTGGTCCTGTCTCTTTCTCCTGTCCCTCCAGCTCTCATGGTCAGGCTCCTTCCCTCCACCGGCCTGACCCGACCTCTCCGGTACTCCGAGCCGGACCGTCCTCCTGTCGGCCCAGCCTGGCCCGTCCGATCGGCACAGGGTGCCGGTTCGGTCCGTACATCAACCCTGCACAACCCCAGACAGGACGTCCCGCGTTGTCACACTCTCCCTCTTCCATACAGGCCGACACCAATACCCCGGCGCGTCCCGTTGATGCTTACGGTGCTCTCTTCTCAACCGGTACCCGACGTCCCCATATTAACGGAAGGGCGTCACACGCATGACCCGCCTCATAGCCGGCTCAGTGTTCACTCACGTTCCAGCCTGTATGGTCGCTAAACGGCCGTAAGCCGTCCTTTTATCCGCAGGGCTTCAAACCATATCGTTACCTTTATGATCCGCCGCGGTCGCTACCAACCGAAGCAACAATTGTTGGACGGGATTTGCACCCGCTAGGAGAGTGCACCTTATCTCGGCGCACGTTAAAGATGGGATATGACGGGTAAATGTCAAAAATGAATCCTGAACTCCGAGCGAATCTTGCGGTCCATGTCGTCCGTGACCTGAATACGTGCCTCTGACAGAAGCCTGTCGACGCGCACGCGGGTCTCGGTCAAAATCTCCGGCTTTTGTGCCTCATCCCACTCTTTGGGACTCATGCGGTTGCCAAGAACAGGATAGGTGTATTCCGTCTGCATCATACTCAACGTCTGATCGCTGCCCAGATAATGACCCGGCCCGCCAAGACATACTTGACGCATCGTCTCTATCGAAACCGTATCCTCATTCACCTCGATTCCCCGTACGCAGCGCAAAGCCTGACCGATGATATCATCGCCAAGCACGAGACTTTCGAAACAGAAACCGAGCAACGAAGCTTGCATGCCAACGGACTCGTAGACCATGTTGAGTCCAGCGAGCCCCGCCATAACGTTACAGATCCCCTGCTCCCATCCCGTCTGGATATCCGGGAGCTTGGAATCCGCCATTCCGCCCGCTGCTCCACCGGGCAATCCGTAAAACCGATGCATCTGTGCGCAACCCGCTGTCAACAACGCCTGCTCGGCCGAGCCGCCCGACATTGCCCCCGTACGAAGATCGGAAACGAACGGCCAGGTCCCGAACACGGCCGGATGTCCCTCAACGACTGAATTGACATACACCACACCCGCAAGGCACTCGGCGACAGCCTGAACGATGGCAGTAGCGATCGGAGCAGGTGCCGTCGCTCCGGCCTGCCCGGCAGACAGCAGCAACACCGGCATTCCAGCATGAATACAACGTTCCATGACCAGACAGCTCTCTTCAGCAAACTTCATCGGCGGAACAACAAAGCAGTTCGTATTCGAAATGAAGGGACGTGCACGCCATTCCGACTCACCACCAGCCAACATGTGAATCATCTTAGTAGCGGGATCGACGTTGTCAGGATGAGAAAACGACGTCCCGATATGCTTCTTCGTGCCCGCAACGCAAGCATAGATCGTGTTCAGATCCAGTTCGAGATTATCATCGATATCGCGGCATACCATCGGACGCTGGAAGAAATGAATATTGTCGAGATTCTGGACAAGACGAGCCGCATCGTAGAGGTCGGACGTTGACGGATCCCGATACTCCTTCGTGAAGGGATCCACGACATGAACCGCCGCACCGGCGGTACCATAATGAACGCAGTTTTCCTCGAGATGAAGATCGAATTTCGGATCCCGGCCATACAGAGTAATACTACGGGCCGCCTTCGCAAGAATGTCTTCCACCAAAGCCCGTGAAAACCGAAGACGTCCGTCCGCATCCTGTCGGGCACCGGCCGCCGTCATCGCCTCGACACCAGACGGTGGGGCATTTGCAAGACCAATCTCTTCCAAGGTATCAAGAGCCGCCTCGTGGATGCGCTTCATGCCACTCTCAGAAAGCGGTGAATAATGCCCTCCCTTCATGCCCGGCCGCACCGGCCGCAAATCGTCTGCAAGCGGTGCCGACCGGAGCGCAACGCGTGCAGCACGTCCTCCCGAACGACGGCTCACGGTTTCACACCGTTTGCACGCGACTGGACTCGGTTCATACACACCCTTTCAAGATTTCATCCTTGCGCCCTTTGGATCATACATCGGCGCCAGACTCGCTGTCGCCTGGACTCGACTCCCGGCAATCTCGATCTCGTAAACAGAGGCCAACACATCATCAGTGTTCTCACCCACGCACGGCACATAACCCATGCCAATCGCACCACCCAGTGTATGTCCGTAATTGGCCGACGTCACGATGCCGACAATCTCCCCGTCTCGAACCACCGGTTCGTTATGAAACAGTACAGGATCGGGATCCTCAAGCATAAATTGTACAAGACGACGCTCCAGTCCCTCTTCTCTCTTCCTGAGGACGGCATCACGACCAACGAATACCTCTTTGGCATGGGTCTTGACCGCAAAGCCCAGTCCAGCCTCAAGCACATGGTCCTCATCGGTAATGTCATGACCGAAGTGACGGAAAGCCTTTTCGATCCGGCAGGAATCCATTGCGTGAAGACCGACCAGCCTGAGATCAAATGCCTCCCCGGCATCCAGGAGCGTCTCGAAGATATGAGCAGCCTGATCGGTCGAGGCATAGATTTCCCAACCCAGTTCACCGACATACGAAACCCGATGTGCCCGAACAAGGCCCATTCCAAGTTCAATGTCCCGAGCTGTTCCAAACGGAAACGCCGCGTTCGAGAAGTCGTCAGGCGATACCGCTTGCATCACTTCCCGCGCTCGAGGACCCATGAGAGGAAACACGGCTTCCGCAGCCGTGATATCCAAAATAACACACATGTCATCCTCAAGATGCCGGCGAAGCCATGCAAGATCACGCTGCACCGTCGCGGCAGGAACAACCAGCAGAAAAGCCGATTCGCCGATCCGCGTTACGGTTAAATCACACTCGATCCCGCCGCATTCATTCAACATCTGACCGTAAGTTATCGTGCCCACCGGACGGTCCAAGTCACCTGCAAAAACACGTTGGAGGAAACTCAACGCTCCAGGACCGTCGACCCGGATCTTGCCGAAGGATGACATATCCAGAAGACCCACACCTTCACGCATGGCCCGATGTTCGTCCCACTGGTTCTGGAACCAGTTCTGACGCTGCCAGTCATGACGATAGGCGTGCTCCTGTCCGACCCGGGCAAACCAGTTGGCACGTTCCCATCCCGCCACTTCTCCAAAGACCGCCCCTCTCTCCTGGAGGTGCATATGGACCGGAGATCGTCGCACCCCGCGCGCCGTTTCAAACTGCCGGAATGGGTAGTGATCCGCATAAAGGAGGCCAAGAGATTCCGACACGCGCTCCTTCAGATAGCGCCGATTACGCTGAAAGGGTTGAGCACGGCGGATATCAACATCCCAAAGATCAAACGGTGCCCGACCCTCGTCAATCCACTCGGCCAGCGCCATACCCGCACCACCGGACGATACGATGCCGATCGAATTGTAACCAGCGGCCACCCAGTATCCATTAAGATCCGGAGCTTCGCCAAGATAGTAACGATCATCGGGCGTAAAGCTTTCGGGGCCGTTAAAGAACGTATGGATTCCGGCGGTTTGAAAAAGTGGCACGCGGTTTAAAGCACGTTCAAAAATTGGCTCGAAATGCTCGAAGTCCTCCGGTAACGTGTCAAATTCAAAGTCTTCGGGAATGCCGTCCATACCCCAAGGTTTTGCCTTGGGCTCAAAGGCCCCAAGCATCATCTTTCCAGCATCGACCTTGTAGTAGGCGCATTCATCCGGCACACGGAGGACCGGCAGATTCCCAATGCCGTCAACGGGCTCGGTAATAAGATAAAAGTGCTCACAGGCGTGAAGAGGCAGTGTAACCCCGGCACACGACGCCAGATCCCGTGCCCACATTCCACCGCAATTAACCACAATTTCCGCCTTCGTATGACCGGTTTCACCATCCATCTCCCAGTCAACGCCCGTCACCTTCCGATCGCTTTTGGTGACCGCTGTCACCTTTGCGCCTTCAATGATCTTAACACCCTTCATCCGCGCACCACGCGCCAATGCCATTGCAATGTTGGTCGGATCACACTGGCCATCACCCGGAAGATGAACAGCCGCCACCATGTCCTCAACATTCAGATGGGGATACAGCGCCTGAACCTCATCAACCCCAACCTCGCTGACCTCAACACCAAAGGCACGAGCAAGCGATGCCTGACGTCGGATCTCTTCAAGCCGGTCCTTCGTCAGCGCAACCGTGAGGGATCCGACCATCCGAAGTCCGGTCGCCACACCCGTCTCGGCCTCAAGACGCCGATAGAGATCGGCCGAATACTTAGCGAGCCGGGTCATGTTCTCGTTGGCCCGCAACTGTCCGATCAGTCCAGCCGCATGCCACGTCGTTCCGCAGGTCAACTTCTTACGCTCCAGGAGCAGGGTGTCTGTCCAACCCCGCTCGGCGAGGTGATAGGCAACCGAACAACCCGAGACACCGCCGCCAATGATCAAAGCACGAACATGCGTAGGAAACACACTCATGGGTACAACTCCGCGAATCTGGACTTATAGAGAGAGATCATCTCTTCCTCCGTGGCCCCACAATCATAAGGTGGGGTCATAAGATGGAGCACACGTTTCGCACCAATGCGGACGATATGCGAAATGCGTGACGCCAATTCGCCCCATTCCGCTTCCCACATCGGATACAGTTCCGCAAAAGACGACTCCCCTCTCTCGATGACCCTAGACGGCCCGAAGATACGCACGCCTTTACGACGAAACGGGTCGACAAAAACGACTTCAGCCGATGGCCATTCGGCAAGATTCCGCCGAGTCCCCGGCGAGCGTATATCCCCATATGCGATCGCGTCGTTGTCAAGGGCGATAAATGTACCCTTCGGCGCCGCCGCAGGATTCCCGTCCGGAGTCACCGTGGCAACAATCCCCAAGGGAAACTCCCGGATAATGCGTCGCGCCTCAGTATCAAGCATGGACGGGTGGTCCTTCACCGACCATCCAAGACCGGACAGCAACACCTTCACGTCGTGGAATGATCACCATCAAAGTCACGGAGTCCCGAAATAATCGATGACACGGACAACCTGCTTCATATGATCGCGCATTATGCCCGCAGCCTTTCGTTTCCAGGGTCCCAGAGAGGGGCATCCGGCTGCACCGTGGCTTTGCAGCGCTCCCCGTAAATATCGACTTCAATCTCCGTACCGGGCACGGCAAGATCGGACCGCAGCATCCCAAGGGCCACAGAGGCATTGACGCGATAACCCCACCCACCGGATGTCGTTTCACCAACGACTTGGTTGTCATGCCAAAGAGTTGCCATATACGGTGCATCCGCGTCTCCCGCGTTCACGATAAGCGTTACGAAACGCTTTGCAACCCCCGAGCGCTTCTGTTCAAGGAGCGCAGCTTTACCCGGAAAATCCATATTCTTGTCGAAGCTGATAAAGCGATCGAGGCCACTTTCCAGCAGACTGTAATCGGAGGACAGATCGCACTTCCAGGCTCGATAGCCTTTTTCCATGCGCAGCGCATTGAGCGCCCACATGCCGACGGGCTTAGCACCGGCCGTCGTTACAGCATCCCAGATGTCCGGGGAGTCCTCAATCCGGCAGTGAATCTCCCAACCCAGTTCACCCGCAAAGGAAACACGGGCCAGCACGCAGGCCTTGCCGGACACACGACCGTCAGGACTGAGCGATAACCACCCGGCATCAAGGTTATGACCGTCATTGAGACTGTCAAGGATTTCGCGTGATGAAGGGCCCGTGACCAAGAGACACTCGAACTCTTTTGTGTGATTTGTCACGTTGACACCTTCCGGTGCGTTGCGGGACAACAACTCGTAATCGTGCCATTCGGCGAACGCGGCTGTGATCAGAATTACCTCGTTTTCATTATGTACGAAAACCGACATTTCGGTAACAATTCGCCCTCTGTTATCGGCAAAATAGGCGAGACTCATGCGGCCTGCAGAGGGCAGCCGCGACGCCGTCAAACGATCGACATAGGCTCGGGCACCGGGTCCCTGCACCTTAAACCGCGAGAAACCCGTAATCGCCAGCACGCCGCAATGATCGCGAACAGCCTCACACTCTGCGCGAATACGCTGTTCCCAAGGTCCCGACCGGTTCCATGTCTGAGTCGAGTCGTAACTTGTGTCATCATCAGGACAGGCAAAGTAGTTTGCGCGTTCCCAACCGTTATATACGCCAAAGACCGCACCGGCCTGTTTCAGCCGATCATGCAGCGCAGACTGTTTGCGATCGCGCCCGGCCGGCCATTCCTGCCAGGGAAAGTGCATTGCATACTCGTGCCCATAGACCTCCCTGCCCTTTTCAATGCAGTATTCACGGTCTGTGTAGTCCGTGTATCGTCGGGGGTCACAAGACCACATGTCCCATTCGGTCTGACCGTCCATCATCCATTCCGCAAGTACTTTACCGGCCCCTCCCGCCTGTGCGATGCCAAAGGTGAAAACGCAGGCCTCAAATGCGTTCGAAACACCCGGCATCGGTCCAATTAACGGATTGCCGTCAGGGGTATAAGGAATGGGTCCGTTGATCACCTTTGCAATCCCGGACCTACCGAGCTGCGGCACACGGACCATGGCATCCTCAATATAGGTCTCGAGACGGTCAAGATCGTCCGGATAGACCTGGAAACTGAAATCCTCTGGCATCGGATCATCCGGCGTAATCCAATGCGCTCGACAGTCCCGTTCATAAGGTCCGAGGTTAAATCCGTTCTTTTCCTGCCTGAGGTAGTAGGAAACGTCCACATCACGCACCAACGGCAGTCTGTGACCGCTCTCCCGTGTCCATGCGGCAATCTCGGGTATATCTTCGGTCAAGAGGTACTGGTGGCTCATCACCACCATCGGAACCGTCCGTCCTCCATATGGCACAAACCACTCGCTCACCCGTTGTGCATAATATCCTGCAGCGTTTACGACATATTCGCAACGGATATCGCCTCTCCCGGTATGAACGATCCATTCGCCGTTCTTTCGGCTGATTCCAGTTGCGGGAGTGAAGCGCAAAATCCACGCACCCATGTCACGCGCGCCCTTTGCAAGTGCCTGGGTCAGTTGCGCGGGATCAATGTCACCATCTGTCGGGTCATACAGAACACCTGCCAGATCGTGCGTTTCCATGAAGGGATACATAGACCGCGTCTCATCTAGGGAGAGAATCTGGATATCGATCCCTTGATAGCGCCCCATTCCGCAGACTCGATGGAATTCCTGCATCCGCTCTCTTGAATGGGCCAGCCGAATTGAACCGGTAACGTGATAGTTAATCGGATAGTCAACAGCGTCTCCCAATCCTCGATAGAGTTCGGTCGAATAGCGCTGCATATTCATGATCGACCATGACGTCGAGAAGGTCGGCACATTGCCTGCGGCATGCCATGTCGACCCGGCCGTAAGATCATTCCTTTCCAGCAACACGCAATCCGTCCAGCCGGCCTTCGCGAGGTGATACAATGCCGAGACTCCCACGGCACCTCCACCGATAATCACTGCACGGGCGGTCGTCAGGATTTCGGTCATAGACGATTTCTCAATATAGCAGGTGACACAATCACCCAGATCGGGATGCGAAGTACTTTATAGTCAAATACGGCCCTTCCAAGGCACCAACCATTTCTCAAGGACACGTACGCCGACATCAATCAAAAATCCAATGACCCCAATGAGAATGATACCAACGATCACGATATCTGTCAGTTGGAACTTTGAAGCCGCCACAATCATCTTACCGAGGCCCACCTCAGCAGCTACAAGCTCAGCCGCGACAACCGTGCCCCAGCAGACCCCCATAGCCACGCGGGCTCCTGTGAAAATTTCAGGCAATGAGTTTGGCACAATGACCCGACTGAGGATCTGCCATTTCGAAGCACCGAGCGAATAGGCTGCGTGCACCTTTGATATGGCCACGCCTGATACGCCCGAACGTGCCGCAATGATCATGATCCAGAGTGCAGCGAGGAACAATAGAACGATCTTTCCGCTTTCATCAATTCCGAACCAAATGATAATCAGCGGAATCAACGCGAGTGGCGGGACCGGCCGCATAAATTCCACAATCGGATCAAACCAGCCTCGAGACCAATTGGTCAACCCCATCGCATATCCAATCGGAATCCCCACAAGCGCCCCGAGCAGGAAACCCACGATCACCCGGTAAAGCGAGTAGTACGTGTGCTCCCACAATGTGAACCCTTGATAACCATCCTGCATGAGGTTGATGAACCTTTGCCAGACGATCTCGGGCGCTGGCAGATATAGCCGTGCCATACGCAAGCCGGTCGCAGGAGCGAACGTCGGCGTTCCCTTATCCGTCAAACCAATCTCACCTTCGGGGACCTGTATTCTTTCACCCGGTTCGATGGATTGCCCGTTGATCGCCGTCACAACCGAACCGTCCGCCTTGGCAACTTCATCATTTGACCACACATTGATCACCTTGAAACCATAGCGTGCCACGGTTGTGGAATCGTTTTTGGCAAATCCGTCACCCGCTTCGACCTCAGAAGCATCCGGAGCACGGCCAGGATTGCCGTCGGCATCGACGGTCTGCTGTATGTCTTCACGATACACCACGATCGACACTGTCGCATCATCACTGGATCCATCTTCCAGAGTGACTGTATAAGTGAACTCGACTTCGCCCTGGAAAGGACCGGGTAGCTTCGGGAGCGGAATCACCGAGTTTGTAAAGGCGACCCACAGCCAGAATACCGTCATAATCGAAACAATTGACGCAATCCGATTCGCTGTAACCGCACTCTCATCGCCAAAGGTTACCGTTTTGAGTTTGTTGAAACCTGTACGTTGGAAATAAGATTTCAAAAGTCGCGATGCGATCAGATAGGTACCAAAGAACGCGATCGTGTATAGAAGAAGAACAAGCAAGCCGGTCATGTGTTATCCTCCGCGCGTCCCATGATCTCTTCTTCCATATTCCAGATCATCGCGAGGATTTCTTCGCGAGTACCTGCATAGTCGTCGTGTTTCTTCACTTCGCGCAGATCATTACCAACACCCAGGTCAGCAAAGGGAAGACGATATTCCTTATGCACACGCCCTGGTCGCGGTGCCATCACCAACAAACGTTCGCCCAACAGCAACGCCTCTTCCACAGAATGCGTGATCAGAATAATCGTTTTACCTGTGTCCTTCCAGAGATCAAGAACCAGTGACTGCATCTTTTCGCGCGTCAGCGCGTCCAGTGCGCCCAGCGGTTCATCCATCAGGATCACATCCGGTTCGTTGGCAAGACATCGCGCCAACGCAACACGTTGCTGCATGCCACCGGACAGCTCGTAAACCGCCTTTTCCTTGAAATCCTGCAACCCTACGATGTCAAGCAGATGCTCCACCCTTTCCGCGCTTTCTTTGCGTTTCATACCTTTCATATCCGGTCCAAAGCTCACGTTATCACGCACGCTCATCCATTCGAACAACGCCCCTTGCTGAAACACCATTCCGCGTTCCGGACTCGGTCCTGTAACACGGGACTCATTCAGATGGATCTGTCCCTCTGTCGGAGCCAGAAAACCTGCTACAATATTCAGAAGCGTTGTCTTGCCACAACCCGACGGGCCGAGCACGCTCATCAATTCACCGGACTTAATGTCCAGCGTCACATTCTTGAGCGCCTGGACATGCCCGGCATTGGGTAAATCAAAACGCATCGAAATATCGTCAATCAAGAGCCCAACCACTATGCATACCTCTATTATCGCTGAATTCACCCAATCCTAGGGCCAAGAAACAAGCTTGGCGCCCAGATCCAGGGCGCCAAGCATTCTATATCTTACTGGGACAGCGGTCCTGTATTCACGTTATCTTCATACGAAGCCTTCGCCGCGTCTATTGACCCGGCCGCCACGAATACTTCGGCAACACCTTTCAAGAAATCGACCGCATTTCCACCCAGCCAGGCTTGGCTCAGTTGCTCGTCCACAGGCGGGAACACAAAGGTGGTTAGGGTTGCCGCCGCCTCTTCTTCCGACATACCTGCATCTTTCGCGATCACCGGCAACATCTCGGCGTGGTTGGCTTCGTCGGCCCACATCGCGTTTGCCTCAGCGGTCACACCAAGGAACGCGGCCACCATATCAGAGTTTTCAGCCGCGAAAGATGTCGGACCGGTTGTCGCATCGAATACCAGGATACCCAGCTCTGTCTTTTCCGCACCGGTCAGCAGCACATTGCCGGAATCCAGCATACGGCGCAGAGCACCGCCCCAACCACAAGCCATATCAACAGCACCTTGACTCAAAGCCGCTTCACCTTCCGCCGGGGCCATATCGACAATCTGGAGACTGTCAAGAGACACATTGAAGTGTTCCATCTGTTTGAGGAAACCATAGTGCGCAGCGGTTCCAAGCGGAACGGCAACCTTCTTTCCTGCGAGCTCGCCCGCACTGTTCTTGTCAATCTCAAGCTCGGCCCGCACCACACAATTGTCATTGTCCGCATACGATACCGCAACATCTAAGATCTGCAGATCTTGACCTGCCGATGTTGCAACGACGAAAGGCGGCACACCCTGGCTGACCGACAGTTGTACATCACCGGAAGCCATCGCGGCCGACATCGCGGTACCCGTGTCGAAGCTCACCCAGTTGACTTTAACGCCGAGCGCCTCGTCATACATGCCCGTTTCCTTGGCAAACTGGAAAGGCATCGGCCATTCCAGGAAGTAGGCAACCGTGATTTCACCATGCCCGTCTGCCATGGTCGCTTGAGCACCAGACAGCAAAGCCACGCCGGCTACTGCACTCAGCAGTCTCGATTTAAATGTCATTAATTCTTTTCTCCCCGTTGGTCCGCGTTGATCGCGGATTATTTGCATTTGCTCGCTATTCGCAAAACGCGTTTCCACGCAAAGCATCCCACCTTACGCCATTTTCGACGATGGCATGAATTGTTCGTCTTATCAAGAGTCTTTCAATCAATCCTCTGTATAATCCTGCGCTGCTTTTGCCACTCCTCTATTAGCAACGCGTGCCAGTCTGTTGCAAGCGCGCGTGCACGCCCGCGAGCGAGTCCTCAATAAAAAGTCCCTTTTAAATCAGCGGGACGTCGCACAATAACTGGGCACAATAACTGGGCACAATAACTGGCATTCTGGACAGGACAGCCCAGCTTAACGTGTCAGTTTTCCCGCGCCATTCGGTTTCACCTCGGTCTCAAGCTGTATAAGGATTTTCTACTTGGCTTGTGCGATCGCGTGATTCGATGTCACGACCAGGTTGAGATCCGTCGGGTCCTCTTTCGGCACCCGGACCACCAACCTCTTGTACCCCACAGCCTTCATCCATTCGGTGTAGATTTTCTGCATTTTGGCGTTGGTTTTAGCCATCACCCATCTCTCACATATACAGATAGACCCCTGTCGTTAATCTGGCAGGGGTCTTTTTTACGTTCAGGGGTAACGAAAATGAGTACAAGAGGACCCGGTAAACCGCATCGTGAGGGGCTCACCCTTCTTGAAGTCGGAGATATCTTTCCGACAGAAGAAGCCGCCACAAGCTGGATTGAAAACATTGTCTGGCCAAAAGAGCGCGTGTGTCCGCATTGTGGATCCACCCACACAAGAAAAGCGGCAAAGAGTTCGGCTCTGCCCTATTATTGCCATAACTGCCGTAAACAGTTTTCCGTGAAGGTCGGAACGATCTTCCACGGTTCAAGAATAAGTCTGCGAAAGTGGATCTTGGCAATCTATGTCGAGATCACAAACCTCAATCCATCTTTAACATCTTGTGCAAAAAAAGTCTTTCCATTCAGTGCCTTAAAAAATAGAGTGGCACACCAAACTTTGATTTTCAGGATTTTTGTGCGACCGCTTGTCGGCGGACTCAAGCGGATTCAGACGATCGTCTTACGCCGGTTCGGGGCCGGGGGTGCGATCGGCATCGCCTGGTAGATCGCGGCCGGGTCGGCCTTCGGGAGTGCCGTGTTGCGGATAGGCACCCGGCGATCCTGGCGTGCGGGCGGGACAGGCAAAGGCGGTGGTGATGCGGGGTAAGGTGCGCAGAGCGTTGCGGATCGTCGTCCAACTTGCGGTCAGTCCGGTCTGGGCCATCCGTGTGCG
>JAPORU010000061.1:0-50440 GCA_026710045.1 Aestuariivita sp.
CACGGACATGGGGCTGTCTCCCTGTATGATGTGGTTTTCTCACCTTCATCATACCAAAGGGACGGCTCCCTATCCAGGCCAACCGTCAAAAAAAACCCGTTTTCCGGCGGGAAAAAAACCGCTCAACCGCAGAGTTCTGCAAGAGGCTCCATGATGATACTCGTGATCTTGGTGTTTGCACATCCATTGACGTCTTTCCTTAGGTTTTGTGAGTGAACTGATGCCTTGATCGTTCTGTTGTTTAAGATCAGAAATCGATTGGAGCAAATGAAATTTTCGTGGTGCGTTGACCACGTCTGAATAGACGGTGATAAAAAATGGGGAATGACATATATCGCTATGCGAACTGATATTTTCGTCCTGGATCCTTTTAAAAACAAAGACCGTTATGTGCACTTTTACCTTTCGAGATGTGTGATCGCCAACCGCATACTTCTGTCCCATCTTATCTCGAAAGCCCTGTGCCGCTTTCCGGCGGAGGCAAAGCGATGCGCGTTCGCTCATGTTCTGGTAACGTACTGGTCGAGCCTCGGAAACCTGTGTTCTCGGCGACCCCGGAGCGGGACCGGACAACGTCACGTGACTGTTTCATAGCCGCACTTATCTTTAATTTTTTCAAAGAGATCCATTAAAAATAAATAGTTAGAAAACTGTATGGCACTACAAACTTCAAATTTACTCCATATTTCAGCAAGTTAACGGAATCGTAGGTTACTACAACGAGTTTTCAAAAATTGCTTTGTTGTAACTTATTAAAGGGAAATATTCGACAAATCGCAAAAATAATGAAATTTGACGAATTTTTCGAAAATTTTGTTAAAGATGGGCGCAGTCGATAGAAAATCGCCACAGCGCACATTTCTCGTCAGTAATTTTGTTATGAGGTATTTTGGCGAAGTCAGCTTGGATGAGATGCAGCGAACACTGACGATGTAATTTTTGCAGTGGCGCCAAGCAAGGGCGATCGGAGCATAAGTATGAATTCGGGCGCTTCTGGTACGATGACGGCGGTCCGGTCCAGCGATCGGCGTTGTCCGAAGGAATCAAGCGGCGTCAGCGGGTTAACCGGAACTTCATAAAGAGTAAAGCGGGTTGAATGGGCGCAAGCCCTTGATCTTAAGGCCGATTTCTGAGATAAAAAAAGAGAGATAACTGGATTTATGTTGCCAGGTAAAACTCGAACAGTTCCGATCCATGTTTCTTGGACGTATTGCTTCTCCTCTTGGGAACCATAATTTTGAAGTTCGGCGGACCCATCAGCTGCCACCAGGGACTGCGATGAGCGTATGTTTCTTAATGCATTGAGTTGTCTCTTATGAAAACGTTCATTAAACTCGTACAAAAAATACCGCATCGCCAAGATCTTTTTCCCAAGTGTCTATATTTTTGGTAACTTCGGTGATAGGGAAGCGTTATGAACTGTGGCATTGATCGTTCGGCTGTTTCATGATGCTCCCAGAAATTTGAGAGTATGCTGAATGATTTTTGGATAAGATGGGAGATGTCTCAACGTCCATGAATCGATTGAACCGTTATAAATTAGGGGCGTATTTTGGTGACCAACGTGAAATATAGGCAGGGATCAACGTTCCGATATGTGTTTCTCTGAAAATGAAGGTTTTCGATGTCATCGCCATATAGAGATTCAGGAAAACTATCGTTAACACGCTCGGATCGCAGTACTAAACTGGTTGCTCACAGCGATGCCTGGGTTGACTCCGCCGATCAGATGCAACCACAATTGGTTGGGAAAAACGAACAAAAACCTGTTATTGCACATTGGTCACTGACGCGCATTTTACTCTCTTTCTTGGGAACGATTTTTTCACTTGCGACAGTTGCGTCCATCCTGGTGGCTCTGTTTCTATTTGTGGTTTTCTTCATCTATGGTCAGGGTTTACCGAGTCATGAATTTCTTGCTCAATATAAGCCGCCGATCATCAGTCGAATTTACTCAGGCGAAGGGCGCCTGATTGATGAATTTGCGAAGGAACGGCGCCTCTTTACACCTGTGGAGGAAATTCCAAATCTGGTGAAGCACGCATTCATTAGTGCGGAAGACAAAAATTTTTATTCACATCAAGGTTATGATTTACGCGGTATTGTGGCTGCGGGCGTTGCTGCTGTTCGTTCTCGCGGCGAAACCTTGCGCGGCGCTTCGACGATTACCCAGCAGGTGATGAAGAACTTTCTGTTGTCGGGGGATCGGAAGATTGAGCGTAAGATCAAAGAAATCATATTGGCAACGCGCCTCGAACAAACATTGGATAAAGATGCAATTCTTGAACTTTATCTCAATGAGATTTTTCTGGGTCAAAATTCTTACGGAGTGACGGCCGCGGCGCAGACGTATTTCAATAAGGACCTTGCCGCCCTTGCCCCTCATGAAGCGGCGTTTCTTGCTGCGCTTCCGAAAGCACCGAGTAAGTATCATCCCGTGCGACAAAGGGATCGGTCGATTGAGCGGCGGAACTTCGTGTTGAAGGAAATGTATGAGAATGGCTACTTGCAGGAGGCGTCATATCGAAGTGAAATCCAGCAGCCGTTACGGTCCGTGCAAAATGGCGATTTTGAGAGCTTTCGGAGTCTTCTTCCACCTCGCGGGTATTTTACGGATGAAGTGCGTCGGCAGTTAAGCGAGGATTTTGGAGAGGGTGAGTTCTTTTCAGGTGGATTTGCGATAAGAGCCACGATCGACGCTCAGATGCAGACTGTCGCAGCGGCGGCTCTTCAGGCCTCGTTGGAAGAATACGATCGAAGTCGAAAAATATGGAGTGGAACCGGTCTTAGTCTATCGCAGGAAGATGTGGCGAACGAAGAGACGTGGCGGGAGACACTCAAGAGCGTTGACATTCCACGCGATGTTTTCCTGGAGGGCAGATGGTTACCGGCGGTGGTGCTGGAATTATCCGCCAAAGGGGCTCGGATTGGCATTGAGAGCGTTCCGGATGTTGATGGGGGTCATTGGATATTGACGGAAAACCTGCATTGGACGCGAAAACGCAATGATGACGGAACGCTCACGTCCAACGCCAAAGCAGCCGACGATTTGTTGGATGTCGGGGAGGTGGTTTTAGTTCGCGTAACCAAGTCCGAAGAGGAAGATGGTGCCGATTACTGGTCGTTGCGGCAAATTCCAACTGTTCAAGGTGCATTCATGGCGATGGATGTGAACAATGGTCGTGTGCTGGCCATGCAGGGAGGATTTTCATATCAGAGCTCGGTGTTTAACCGATCGACTCAGGCTTTGCGTCAACCGGGATCGTCATTTAAGCCATTTGTGTATGCGGCAGCACTGGATAATGGGTTTTCTCCGGCGACGATTGTCATTGATGCACCCATTGCGATTGATACACCGCAAGGTTTGTGGAGCCCGAACAACGCAACAAAGAAATTCTATGGAGCCGCGCCGCTGCGTACGGGTATCGAGAAATCCCGAAATCTGATGACAATCCGCCTTGCCAAGGAAATTGGCATGAACATTGTCGCCGATTACGCAGAGCGATTTGGTGTTTATGATGATATGGGTTTGTATTTGGCCAATTCACTTGGCTCCGAAGAGACAACACTCTATCAGATGGTCGCGGCTTATTCGATGTTTGCCAACGGCGGGGAGCGTGTACAGCCGACTCTGGTTGATCGGATTCAAGATCGATACGGGCGGACGATCTATCGGCATGACCAGCGCGCATGTCGTGATTGCGACAATCCAGATATTGAGGCCAACCGGTTACCGCAAATTACATCGGATCGGCAACGGATCATGAATGCGGTCACCGCTTATCAATTGACATCAATGATGCAAGGTGTTGTGGATCGGGGTACCGCGAGTGCGACTGTTAATCTATCGGTGCCGGTGGCGGGTAAGACCGGAACAACGAATGAGGCGCGCGACGTCTGGTTTGTCGGATTTACGTCTAATATAGCCGCCGGCTGTTATATCGGTTACGACCAGCCACGTCCTCTCGGCCGTGGTTCTTCGGGCGGTAGAATGTGTGGACCGGTATTCCAAAAATTTATGTTAGAAGCGATCAGGAAATATGGTGGTGGTCCGTTTTCGGTGCCAAAGGGCGGCCGATTTATCAATATTGATCGCTACAGCGGTGCACGTCTTCCTGACGACGCTGAAGGATCGAATGTTGTCGCCGAATATTTTCGAGCGGGTCATGAACCGAAATTTGGATTTATGGTGAACGGTGGATTTGTCATTGGCGCTGACTTGGAGCTCATTGATAATTCGGATTTAAATGTATCGAATGGTACAGAAGTCGCAGACGGACCTCGGAATGATGATCTTGATGCATCGTTCGGTTCGCTGAGTTCGGGCGGATTATATTGACCGTAATTTCTGCGTAGGCTTGATTGGACGCCGTTTGGATAGGATGCACAAGCGTCTTTCTTTGGAATCCTGTATTAGGTACGGTCCGTTATTCCGTTTGAGTGGATGCCACATATATCAGGATATGTCTGTCGGGTTGATGCTTGAATCTGTGTCTTCGGCGCCGCGATGAATGTGCGGCTCAAATTCTGCATGGTTCTGTTAGGTCTGTCTTTGTGACCGTGTTTTATCCGTTTTCTTGCCGTCTTTGTTATTCTTCGGTAGGGTGGGGCTATTCAACTTAAAGTCGTAGGCACGCCATGCGCAGTGAAATTCAACAAATCGCGTCCGCTGTCGAAAAATCCCTAGAGCTCTTGGGTTGGAGGATGGATCGTGAAACGGCTTCCCATCGGTTGGAGGAGTTCAATGCGCGTGTCGAGGACCCAACTCTCTGGAATGATCCAGAGGCAGCGCGAAAACTCATGCGCGACCGCCAGCTTTTGCTTGATGCAATGGAGAATTATGACAGCATTCATCAAGAGTTGACTGAGAATCTTGAGTTAATTGAACTTGGCGAAACAGAAGACGATCTGGAATTTGTGGCTGAAGCTGAGTCTAATCTCGAGAAGTTGGCGAAACGGGCTGCTCAGAAGGAACTGGAAGCCTTGCTGGATGGTGAGGCGGATTCAAATGATACGTTCTTGGAGATAAATGCGGGAGCAGGCGGTACCGAGAGTTGCGATTGGGCATCCATGTTGGCAAGGATGTATTTGCGTTGGGCTGATAGAAAAGGTTACCAGATTGAGCTTCAATCTGAAACGGCGGGTGATGAAGCCGGCATTAAGTCGGCAACTTATAAGATTATCGGGCATAATGCATACGGCTGGTTAAAATCCGAAAGTGGCGTGCACCGGTTGGTGCGGATTTCACCGTTTGATTCATCGGCGAAGCGGCATACGTCCTTTAGCTCGATTTGGGTTTATCCGGTGATTGACGACAGTATTACGATTGATGTGCACCCATCGGATATTCGTATTGATACCTTTCGTTCGTCCGGGGCGGGTGGACAACATGTCAACAAAACGGACTCGGCTGTTCGAATTACGCATTTACCGACCGGAATCGTTGTGACCAGTTCACAAAAATCACAACACAGAAATCGTGAGATTGCGATGCAAGCACTAAAGTCACGTTTGTATCAACGGGAGTTGGAACGGCGAAGTGCGGAGATCAACGCACAGCATGATTCAAAGGGTGAGGCGGGTTGGGGCAACCAAATTCGATCTTACGTCTTGCAACCTTATCAGATGGTCAAGGATCTCCGCACGAATCACGAGACTTCCGATACGAAGGGTGTCCTTGACGGTGATCTCGATGAGTTTATGGCCGCGACTCTTGCTCTGCAGGTTGCGGGCTTAAATCGTGCAGCGGCGCGTAGTGAGTAAGACGCCAGTCATCTGAGCTGCCTACATGAGAACAAGAAGCCAATCCGATGTTTCCCTATAGATCTGCGTCGTCTGTTTTGTTCGATTTGCACAGAGGTCGTGTGCATGCGGCCACACTGATGGAGGAAACACTCGAGCATATCGAGAATGTGAATCCGATTGTGAATGCGATCGTCGGCTTGCGGGATCGTACGAGTTTGATCGCGGAGGCGCGTCACGCAGATAAATCCGGGCCCCAAGGCGCCTTGCATGGTTTGCCTGTCGCCGTGAAAGATTTGGTAAACGTGGCAGGAGTGACGTCAACACAGGGCTCATCGTTGTTTCGTGATTTTGTTCCAGATCATGATGATGTCTTGGCCGCACGTTTGCGTGCAGCGGGGGCAATACTCATCGGCAAGACCAACACTCCTGAGTTTGGTTTGGGAAGCCATACTTTTAATTCCGTATATGGAGTTACACGTAACCCTTATAATTTGGAGCTATCCTGCGGTGGATCGTCCGGCGGTGCGGCTGTTGCATTGGCGACTGGGATGTTATCGCTGGCAGATGGATCCGATATGATGGGGTCACTCCGCAATCCAGCGGGCTGGAACAATGTGTATGGCTTTCGTCCAAGCTGGGGTTTGATTCCAAACCAACCAAAGGCGGACAGTTTCTTGCACCAGCTGTCAACTCTTGGCGCCATGGCACGAAGTCCGCAGGATATTGCGATTCTTCTGAAAGAATTGGTTTATTCCGATCCTTATCAACCGCATTGTTTACACGATGTGAACGTCACATTGATCGACGATATCAGTTTGGACGGTCTTCGTTTGGCTTGGCTCGGGAATTGGAACGAGGCTTTCCCGATGGAGGAGGGGATTCTCAGTGTCTGTGAGCATTCGATTTCGGTGCTGCAGGAGGCTGGAGCGATCATTGAGACTCCCGTCCCACCGTTTGACGCCGAGCGGTTGTTTCAGAGTTGGATAACGTTGAGATCATGGCAAATTGTTGCCGATTTGGGTTCTCCTGAAATCAAGGTCGGGGCGCTTAAGGATACGGCCATCTGGGAGATTGAGAAGGGCCGAGCCTTGAGCGCGTTGGATGTTCATTATGCTAGTTGCGTTCGGTCCGAATGGTTCCGAACGGTTAGTATGATGTTGGATACCTATGATGCGTTTTTGTTACCAACAGCACAGGTTTGGCCATTTTCGACGGACATTGAATATCCGGTAGAGATTGCGGGCGTGGCTATGGATACGTATCATCGTTGGATGCATGTCATGGTGCCGGCGAGTTTGGCGGGATTACCGGTACTTGCCATGCCAGCTGGTTTTAGCCGAGCCGGTTTGCCGATTGGACTTCAACTTATTGGTCGGCGCGGATTTGATGCGCGTTTGCTATCAATCGGTGTAGCTTATGACGCCATAACGGGTTGGGTGACCACACGTCCGCCTCTACAAAACAGATGAGAAGGGTTATGGAGACACATCAACCGGAATTCGGTGTACCAAAACTGAAATCGGCGCATTGGGGATTAATGCGTCAAGCTCTCGGCCTTGGCTGGCAAGACTATCGGCGTGCCCCGCTATTCGGATTATTTTTTGCGGGTTTCTATGTTGTCAGTGGTTGGATCATGGCTTGGATTACCGTCTCGACGAACACCACTTATTGGCTCGTACTTGCCGCGATTGGGTTCCCGTTGATCGGACCGTTTGCCGCAGTCGGATTTTACGAAATTTCACGGCAGTTTGAAGATCACAAGCGTTTGGACATTTCGGCCGTTCTGAGTGTTGTTGTGCGACAAGGGCGTCGCCAGCTGCCGTCGATATGTGCGATCATTCTCGTGATCTTCATGTTCTGGTTCTTTGTCGGGCATATGATTTTTGCACTTTTCTTGGGTCACTCGACGATGACCAATATTTCCTCGTCTTTGGATGTCTTTTTAACCCCAAATGGATTAGCAATGTTGTCTGTGGGGACACTTGTTGGTGGTCTGTTTGCACTTCTCATCTATATGATAACCGTGATTTCGCTGCCGCTCTTGCTCGATCGTGAAGTTGATTTTGTAACAGCGATGATCACGAGCTTTCAGTATGTTTTGGCCTATCCGATACCTATGCTCTCTTGGGGGGTCTTTATTGCCACGACAACGTTCTTGGCCTTGATTCCGTGGTTTCTCGGTATTTTGGTCGTTTTACCACTTCTTGGCCATACGACGTGGCATTTCTACAAGCTCATTCGTGTTCTTCCTCAGATGGACAACGCACGGACCACATAGGTCTGATTTCGTGATGCGGGTGAGACTGTCTTCCGTCTTGTTGAAATCCGGGTTTAGACGGATGGTGTAGATGCAGGATAAATGATGCAAGCTGTTTTGTGGCGGGTGTTATCGCGCACGGTTTTCTAGGGCGTGTCTATTGATGTATGATGTGTCTGCAACTGCTGGGCGACCCAATCATGAAACAGATGTGTGGGTCCATCCATAGCGGGTGAGAAGCGCCCGCCATCGAATCCGGGAGCCGAGCGACCCAGTTGCATGCCCTCTACAGCCGATACATCTTCAAGAAAGACACCGCGCCACTGTTGTGTATTCTTCTTGCGCAAAGTCTCACTGGTATCATCTGTCGCATAATACAAATGAATGTCTTCTCTCGTACAGTTCACATCGACCGGATTGAGCAGAATAACAAAGAGATGATCGCGTTGAACACCGACCATGACATTTGGGAAGAAGGTAATATATTCGCCAGCCGTTGTCCATTTTTCGGACAAATTGGGAAAATCGGGGAAAACGGATCCGTCCTCATCTCGAATTTGGCGATAAACATGGGTTCCTTGTCCACTAAATTTACCGGGAGACTCGATGTGATAGTGATCTTCAAGGCGCGAGTAGGTATTCAGATTGGGATGAATCCAGGGGAGGTGGTAGCTCTCACAGTAATTTTCAACAACCAGTTTCCAATTGGCTTCAAGCTGTAGTTGGAATCGACTGTCATGGCCACCGTGATAGACGGGTCCCTTGAATTCCGACCAGCGTTCGAGAAGTTTATGATGGTGCGTTTCAAATGGTAGTGCCGATTCGGAAATATTGACGAAGACGACGTCATTCCAGATGTAGGTGGGTACTTCGATTAATCCGAGTTTGGATTTATCGATGGCGTGATGGGTGTTGTCCCCGGGCCCTCCGACATGTGGTGTACTCACCAATCGCCCATCTGTTGCGTAGCACCAACTATGATATTGACATCGAATGACGCCCTCTATGTTTCCGGGTTGATTGATCAGTATCATCCCCCGATGCCGGCAGACATTTTGAAACACTCGGACAACTCCCGTGTGGTCCCGAATAATGAAGAGAGGGATTCCACAGAATTCCAGTGGTATGGTGTCCCCACTATGGGGCACATCGGAACCTACACCAATACCTGCCCACTGATTCATCAGAAGAGCAGTATTTTCCTCTCGAAATAACGTCTGATGTGTATAGTGCTCATTTGCAAGGCCCCGTGCGTTCTCTATGGGACGCCGTACAACACTTAAGTTCTCGTGAAATGTCGACATGTTCACCGCCTCTGTTTTGATTTTTTAACAATAAAGTATGTTCTTGTCTCAAACCAGTCATGATTGTTCATAGCCGGTGCAGAGCCTGCGTTTCCACGAGAAACGCGCATGGTCAACGTATTCGACCATCTCGTCCGTTTGTGCATGAAGAGAACGTTCGCTGAATCGCGAATGTTGTATAAGGGAGTGGGAAAGACTTAAGAGGCTTTTTATGTAACCTGAGTCCAGTCGGAAATTACCGGTGGCGCAAAGGCCATTATTGGTACATCGTCGGTATCCGCTTTCTTTTTTTGCGGGTTCTTGTTTGCAGTCCGATGAAAGTCTTGGGGAGTATATAGAGTAGTTGAAAACATACAATATGATGATTTTTTCAAATATTAAACACAATATAATGTGGTATGTCACCTACTGTATATAATCCCCAAAGTCTGGAACGGAAGTGTGGTCATCACATGCCTTAATCCTTAATTGAAGGCAGAAAGATTATCAGTTTCTGAGATCTGGTCTAAGCTTCGGTAAGCGTGTGAGCATTGTTCCAAACTGTTCTTTGGTTGGAAAATTCCTGCAATACCCTTTGAATCGAAGGCCGTGACAACGACGATCTCCCTTGAAATAAAGCGTCTTTGACGCTAGATTTTGGGTATATGAGAGACGGTGTTGCAATAGAGGCGAAAGGAGTTATACCCAAGTTTCACAATAAAGAACTCCAACGTTTCGTCAATATGCGGGAAAAATTCGCGTCCCCTGTTTTTGTCGGACGCGACATACTGCTTCAAGACATTCTATCCATCGCCAAGACAACCGGCGAGGAAGGGTTGGTGTTCCGGGCAGCATGACGGTTGTCCAAGGTGCGCCGGGCGCGAAAAAATCTCTCTTCTCAATGAGTTGGGGAAACGGGTACTTGACGTGGATGCCCGTGTTGTCAAGATCACCAATGTCCTTTACGAGGACATCCATGGAAGGTCCTGCAAAGGGTCGCCTTTGCCGCGAGAGCACCCAAGACACGTGGCTCGAGGTTCTTCGGAATTTCGGATCCCGGTGGGGTGATCGAATCGGGCGCGTTGGTGTGTTGGGGAGGGTAAGCGCGGATCTCCAGCGTCTTATGGGACAAGACGCTCCATCGTCGTTCGCGGAACTTCAGTCACATCTTCCTCCCGAAAAGAGGCAAGCGACTGTTATTCACGCGATTGACGAGGCTCAATGTCTTCACAACGGGAGAATCGACTGCGCACGCAGAGTTTCTCCAGTCGATTCATGACCCCGATGACATTTATCTTCCCATTACCCTGGTTCGCGCCGGTTTGGGGGATATGTATGCCCGTCTGCGATCTCGGGGTCTGACACAGGCTGTAACCACCCATCCGCTTGGGTGTTTTAACACCGAAGAGCTGAATACACTGTCCGGTAAATAGTGTGCTCATTTCGGGGTTGTGGTGGGTTCGCAATATGAACGGGTGTATGTTTTTTATGATCCCGACGAATAGGTGGCCGCGTCATGTCCACTGAGCGCAGCAGGCCTTGGTGGAAGCGCTTCTTGGGGAGGGTGTCGATGGGGAAGTGGATCGGATCGCGGACTGGGATGCAATCCACGATCGGAGCAATCAGCTTCGGCAGGGATATTATGACACGCAGTTCAGCACGATCATGACCGCGTCACGTAAACTCGTCGGGCGTGTGATGCTTGAAGTCGCGCGGACGCGGATGAAAGGGTCCGGCTTCACCTTTGGTGGGATCAAGGATGTCGTGGAAACATATAATGGACACAATGCCGTCAGCGAATGGAGGATGCCGAAGGACCATGACGAAGAATCCTCTGTGACTCATCTGGTCCATTGCGGTGCATTGCAGGAGACGTCGGACGGATCAAACATGATTTGCCCATTCCCAGCTTCCAGAATTATTGTAAAGAAGGGTGATTTTGGGGTATCTGTGTAACTCGAAAGGGGAGCGCAGAACGAACATGATGACCACAACGACGATTTATCGTTATCGCGTTGATGTCCTTTCACAATTGATTGGCTTCTGTCTCGTGCGATGACCCTATGTTCTGAATACGAACAAGTGTAGAGTGATTTGTGGCAGATCTAATGCTGTTTATGCTCCTCGCCTTCTGAATCCGTGCCGATCAATCATGAGAGATGGCAGTGTATGTTGATTTGTTTTCTGATAAGGTTGAAGCGGAAAAACAATCCTCGTTTTGTCGTCGCTAAATTTAAGGGAGGGCTGACACAGTGATTATTGGTATATTGGAATGTTGGACGAACCGTTCTGAGTGGGTTGAGGAACATGGTGACTTTGCCGACTGGTTTCCACCTTTTCTGCGTCAAGCGAGGAGTGACTTGGATTTTCAGGTCTTTCACGCGCATTTGGGTGATTTGCCAATCTGTTCGGATCTGTGTGACGGCTGGTTGGTGACTGGAAGTTCTGCAGGTGTGAATGATGATTTGCCTTGGCAACATCCTCTTATTAAATTTTTACGTGAGTGCCGTGGCATCCGACCAGTCATTGGGGTATGTTACGGGCATCAACTTTTACATTCAATGTATGGTGGCGTTGTCGAGAAAGCGTCCGGCTGGGGGGTCGGCAGACACAGCTATCAGGTTCTTGATGATCAATTTGATGGGTTGACGGAATTGCACCTGTTGGCCTCACATCAAGATCAAGTCGTGAAGCCCGCATCGGATTCACGTATTTTGGCAGGAAGTTCCTTTTGCCCAATTGCGGCAACTGAAATCGGTGATGATATCATTACGATTCAACCACATCCGGAATTGACACCGGCACTGGCTCGAAAAATCTATTCGGCGCGTCGGGAGGTGCAGGGTGACGACTTGACACGAAGGGCCTTGGCCAGCATTCATGCTCCTATTGACGACGCTGCCATCGCACATTGGATGGTTTCCTATGTGAGACGGGTTACAGCTGCAGAAAAGGAGACATCTCTCTCGATTGTTGCGCAGTGAAGACCGTGTCGAAGAGCATTTGATCGTATCGCGCGTTCATCCATATGGCCTTCGATGTTTCCCAAGGTCGATGCAACGCTAATTACTCTTGTCCTCGCAGCAGGGCCGCTACACCGGTTCGCGCCATTTCCTGCAGACCCAGGGGCCGCATTAGATCGGCAAACGCATCAATTTTCTCCGGTGTGCCGGTAATTTCAAAAATAAAACTCGTGAGAGTCGAATCCACCACGTTCGCACGAAAGATATCTGCGAGGCGTAAGGCTTCGACACGCTTCTCGCCCTTGCCGACGACATTGAACATTGCAAGTTCCCTTTCGACTGTCGGACCTTCAACAGTCAGATCATGCACGTCGCGAACCGAGACAATGCGGCCGAGCTGCGCCCGAATCTGGTTGATGACCTGCGGTGTTCCAATGGTCGCAATTGTAATACGCGACAATCCTCCCGTTTGATCGACCTCGGCTACGGTGAGGCTTTCGATGTTGTATCCACGTCCGGAGAATAGGCCAATGACGCGCGCCAAGACTCCCGGCTCGTTTTCTACCACGATTGCGAGCGTATGCCGTTCGGCAATATCGGAAAATGTGGGACGTAGGTTGTAGGCGGAATGGCGTGTCGCCCCCTTCCTGATCTTTAATTCGGCCATAAATTCCCCTCGCGCAATAAACTTCGGTGTTCATCAAACGGATCGCACTCCAGGCGCTGTCTAGACTAGCACGGAACCTCTCTTGTCAATGGTACCTTGGGTTTTTGTATCTCCAAGGATCATTTCGTTGTGTGGTTTGCCGGATGGAATCATGGGGTAGCAATTCTCATGTTTCTCAACCAGGCAGTCAAATACAACAGGTCCATCATGTTCGATCATCTCGACAATGGCATCATCCAGTTCTGATGGATCTTTGCAGTATATTCCCTTAGCCCCGAAAGCGTCTGCTAACTTCACAAAGTCGGGTAGAGCTTCAGACCAGCTGTGCGAATAGCGTTCTTCGTGCAAGAGCTCCTGCCATTGTCGAACCATACCAAGCCGCTCATTATTCAAGATGAATTGCTTGACGGGAAGTCGATATTGCACTGCCGTACTCATCTCTTGCATGTTCATCAGCCAGCTTGCTTCGCCGGCGACATTAATGACAAGCGCATCAGGATGAGCCACTTGAACACCAATTGAAGCGGGCAGTCCATAACCCATGGTTCCAAGTCCGCCGGATGTCATCCATCTGTTGGGTTCATTGAATGCCAGATATTGGGCGGCCCACATCTGATGTTGGCCGACATCGGTGCAGATGAAGCGGTTTGTATGATTCTTGGTCAAGGCTTCAAGACGTTCCAATGCATATTGCGGCTTGATGACCTTGGAACTTGGAGAAAAGGCGAGACAGTCAATCTTGCGCCATTCCTTGATCTGATGCCACCACTGTTGGACACTTTGTACATTCGTTTTCTTGCCACGCGTTGTCCAGAGTGACAACACGTCGTGCAGGACATGTTTGGCGTCGCCAACAATCGGAATGTCGGTTTGAACAACCTTGTCAATGGACGATGAATCGATATCAATATGTGCCTTCTTCGATTTGGGACTAAAGGCATCGATTCGACCGGTGATACGATCATCAAAACGTGCTCCGATATTGATCATGAGATCACAATCGTGCATTGCCATATTGGCTTCGTACAGACCATGCATACCGAGCATTCCGATCCAATGGGATCCGGATGCAGGATAGGCGCCCAAACCCATCAAAGTTGACGTGATCGGGAAACCGGTCGCATGCACCAACTCCCGTAATATTTTACTGGCCATCGGTCCTGCGTTGATCACGCCTCCGCCGGTATAGAAGAGCGGTCTTTCGGCCGCTTCCATCGCCTTAACGAGGGCTTTGATTTGATCTGGGGACCCTTTGACGTCCGGTCGATAACTCGACTTCATTGTCTTTGGCTTTTGGTATATTCCATTTGCGAACTGGACATCCTTCGGAATGTCAACAAGGACGGGTCCGGGTCGACCTGTCATCGAAACATGGAATGCCTCGTGTAGTGCGTTTGAAAGCTTGTCGGTTTCCTTGATGAGCCAATTGTGTTTGGTGCAGGGTCGCGTAATTCCGACTGTGTCCGCTTCCTGAAATGCGTCAGATCCAATCATGAAAGTTGGAACTTGCCCGGTAATGACGACGATTGGGATTGAGTCCATAAGAGCATCCGTGAGACCTGTCACAGCATTGGTCGCTCCGGGTCCGGACGTCACGAGTACAACGCCCGGTCGCCCGGTCGACCGGGCATAGCCTTCGGCCGCATGAACCGCACCTTGTTCGTGCCGCACGAGAAAATGACGAATGTCATTTTGAAGAAAAATTTCATCGTAGATAGGTAGTACCGCACCTCCTGGATAGCCAAACACCGTGTCCACGCCCTGATCCCTGAGCGCTTGAATGATGATCCTTGCACCGGTCATTTCCTTGCTCATCTCCGACACTCCGATTGAGATGCATGACTAACAAAAAAGCCTCCGAAACCGTTTTCGGAGGCGCATCGTCGAATGGAGTAAGGCATTACCAAAATTCCATGCGCTTATGATCTCGTGCGACGTCGCAAATTTTGTACGTTTCGCAAATTTTTGAGTATTGGCTTCAACAATAATGGTCAACCGAGAAATTTGAAATTTCTAACGACAAGAGAGAGACACAAAACGGGTGTTGTCTGCTTTTGAAAGAAAAAGGATTCTTGGGCCTTTTGGTCCATCTTGTCTCTGTTGTGATAATGCGCCGGTCGTGGACGTGCGCAGACATTAAAGGTTCGTACCCGTTCCCTGCAATACCCCGTGATCCAACGCATACCGAGTCAGCCCAGCTGTCGAGGAAATTCCTAATTTCCTCTTGATGTTCTTTCGGTGGGTCTCGACGGTTCGGACTGATATATCCAGGGCATTTGCAACTTCTTTGTTGGATTGACCTTGTGCCAAACACAGCAAGATCGTTTGTTCGCGCCCTGTCAGCGCTTCACGCTCATGGTCGCTATTTGGATTAAGAGAGCCTTCCGCTCCTGTGCACAGATAGTGCTTTCCCCGCATGAGCGTATCAATCGCGAGTTTAATCTCATCTGTCGGAACGTCTTTGAGAACGTATCCCATCGCCCCATGGCTCAGGGCACTTGAAATATATTGTGGATTGTCATGCATCGAAAGGATCAGGATACGCAAACTCGGATAGCGCTCCAGTAGAATTTCCGTGGCGGACAGTCCACCAAGTTTTGGCATATTCAGATCCATCAGGATGACGTCGGGTTGCAGGTACGCGACCTGTTCAACAGCGTCTTGTCCGTTGTGTAACGTACCGACGATGGTGATATCTTCATAGGTTTCGAGAATCGACTGAATACCTTTCGCAACCATCGGATGATCGTCAACAATCATGATTTTTACCATGTTGGTCATACATTGGCCTCTAATTACGATCGTGCGCTGTGTTCAGGTGTTAAGAGGTGGGTTAACGGCAACAAGGCCTCAATCGTTGTATAGCCAGTTTGGTTGGCGTCATTGCGGGAGGATGAAATACGCAATGAGCCATCAAGCTGTTCAATTCTCTCCTGCATGTTTCGCAAACCTAATCCGACTTCTTTTGATGTTTGATCCTTGTTGATGCCGCGTCCGTTATCTGTGATCTTGAGTGTCACCCCTTTTTTGTGACCGCGTAAGTCAACGGTGACTCGATTCGCTTCCGAGTGACGTTCAATGTTTGTGAATGCCTCCTGGGCGATACGATACAGCGCAATTCGTGCCTCTTCATCAAGTCGGTTTCGAAAGACAACCGGTTGAAAATCAACGGTAATCCCTGTGCGGGCACTAAAGTCATCGACGAGTGCCTTAACTGCGGGCCCAAGGCCAAGATCATCCAGAATGGCTGGGCGTAAGTCACGACTGATTCGTCGTATTTCCGTGATGGCCGAGCCGAGATTTCGAATTCCCGTGTCAAGGAACTCTTCGATTTTGCTATCTCCATTTCGGAATCGTCTCAGCGCATTATCAAGACTATAGCGGATACTTACGAGAATTTGGCTGATGCCATCATGGAGTTCGCGCGCCACGCGTCCACGCTCTTCTTCTTGTGCATCAAAGACGCGCTGGGTGAGTTCCTTGAGTTTGGCGTCGGCCAATCGGCGCTCACGAATGTTCAAACCCATTCCTGATGCAAAGACAACAAAGAGCGCGACGAGAGTAATGCCACCGATGTAGAGAAAAGTCTCGCGCACGCGGGCTTCGACATCGGCGCGCTGCGCGGCCACTGAGGCGAGAATGTCGTCAATAAATACACCTGTTCCGACGGCCCATCTCCAATCTTGCAGACCGAGGACATAGGCAATCAACTGACCGTCCTCACCGGTTGAGGGTTTTTTCCATAGGAATTGGTGATAACCGGATCCTTCGCGCGCCAGGCGAATCAGCTCGTCGACGATGGGTGTTCCAGCTCGATCGGTTAAGCCCAGCCATGTTTTTCCGATTAAATCTGTATGACGGGGATTAACGAGGTTGTTGCCGTCATAGTCATAGACAAAGAACGACCCGTCCTTTCCGTAGATCATGGCAGCGAGGACTTGCGCGACTTGTTCCTTGGCAACGGCATCATCAAACGGGGCTTGACCATAGATAAAATGGAAGCCATTTCGTGCCTGTGTGACGTAGTTTCGAAGTTCCGCTTTCTTGGCTTCAATGAGCTGTTCTTCCAGCGATTGGATTTCGCGTTCGGCTACGGCACGTGATTGGTAGGTTACAAAAACAGCGATCAATGCCGTCGCGACGATAAGAGGGAGCGTGGCGAGCAGCGAGAGTTTTTGTGCGTAATTGGGGGTGAACTTAGGAAGCGGTTTTCGCATGCGGTAATATCGGCTTGATTTCGGTACGGTATCGGCAATGGATACTGTTTCTCGAGAGGACGGCGGCGTGTGGAGAGCGTCCTTTTTCATCATCCGGTTGACAGGAAATTGTGGAACCCATTGCACAAGAAATAAACTGTTCTCCGTAGAATTTGGTATTCACAACGAGAGATTTTCTGTTATCGTTTATCCTTTAAACCTGCTTTATGTCAAAGCAGGGTCAATAAGACAAGGAGGTGTGACGCAATGGATCGTCGCAAATTTTTGAAATCAACTGCGATTGGTGGAGCTGCAGCCGCTTCGACGGCACTCGCGGCACCCGCATATGCTCAGGGCAATCGTACACTTACGCTCGTCACAAGCTGGGGCCGCGGTCTGGCAGGTGTGCATGACGCGGCGGAGCGTGTTGCGAATTCGATCACGGAAATGTCTGATGGATCGCTGACGATTGATCTGAAGGCTGCGGGAGAATTGGTTGGTGCATTCGAGGTGTTTGATGCCGTTACGGCGGGTCAGGCTGATATGTATCACGCGGCCGACTACTACTTTATTGGTCAGCATCCGGGTTATGCCTTTTTTACAGCGGTGCCTTTTGGAATGACGGCACAGGAACTGGTAAACTGGTACTATCATGATGGCGGTCATGATCTCCACAGCGAGCTTGGCCAGATCTTTGGTCTCAAGTCGTTCATTGCCGGAAATACCGGAGCCCAGGCGGGTGGATGGTTCCGCAAAGAGATCAACGGTCCTGAAGACTTTAACGGTTTGAAATTCCGTATGCCGGGCCTCGGCGGCAAGGCTCTGGGTAAATTGGGTGCGTCGGTGCAAAACGTTCCTGGAGCCGAAGTGTATCAGTTGCTTGCTTCGGGAGGACTTGACGGTACAGAATGGATTGGCCCATGGGCCGATGAGAAGGCGGGATTCCAGGAGATCACCAAGACTTATTATACCGCAGGATTCCACGAACCGGGCGCGGCGCTCTCTCTGGCAACCAATCTTGAAGTGTTTGAGAGCCTTAGCCCGCAACATCAAAGGATCATAGAAATTGCTTCGGGTGAATCCCATCAGTGGAGTTTGTCCCAGTTCCTTGCGAACAACGGCGCAGCCTTGCAGAGATTGCAAGCATCCGGCGTAAAAATCCTCACTTTCCCGGATAGTGTCTGGGACGCATTTGGTGCAGCATCGAGCGAGGTTCTCGCTGAGGATATGAGTGATGAACTCTTCAAGAAAATCTATGACAGCGTCATTGCGTCAATGCGATCCTCATCGGGTTGGTTGAAGCAATCGTCAACAGCTTATGTTGCACAGCGTGATCGGGTAATGGGTTAATCCTTATCTCGGTTTCCACGTACGCAATCGGAGGATCGACGGGACAGGGTTGATCCTCCTTACCCCTAGCCGCGCAACCACAAGAGCTGAAAATTACCAGCTTGCTGTCCATGCGTAATATGGTGTGACGGACATCGGTTCAGTTGACGTTGCCAAGGATTTTGAGATTTTGAGATGGAAGCACTGGATTCTGGAGAGTCTGCTTTTGTGGTCATTCTTGAAGGTCTGCTCTGGTTTGTGAGCCAGTTTGGTTCCGCCTTTCTCAACGTTGGCAGTGCAATTGCACACCCCTCTCTTTGGCTGGATTGGTCTGATAAGCAGGCCATTATGCGGTTTGTCTATTACGGCGGTTCAACGGAGTTGTTGTTCGTCGTTCTGACCGTTGTGCTAATCGTTTTTCTGGTCGGTCTGTGGCACCTTGCGTTCCTGTGGCGGGTGGTTCGTGGGCTGGAGTTCTTTGCCAATACGACTGGCCGTTTCTTTGCATGGGCGGGTTTGTTGATGGTTATTCAACAAATCATCATTGTCTTCATTCAGAGAATATTTGTTAGACCCGATATCTCAATCGGTTTTGGAATACCGTTACAATTTGATATCAGTTGGTTTGCGGAAGAGCTGAAGCTCTATAATGCGATGGTCATTGCGCTGTGTTGCAGTTACACGTTTGTACAGGGAGGCCATGTGCGCGTCGATCTTCTGTACTCAAACGTGGCATTTCGAACCAGGAAAATGATTGATATGGTGGGTTGCCTGATGTTCATGGCTCCGATGGCCGTGATCATATGGTTGTATGGTTGGTTTTTTCTATGGCGTCACTTGATTGTTCCAAAGCCGTCAGCTTCTGATACATTAGATCGTCTGCTAGCAAAGTCGCAGGCGTTGAGATGGAACGTTGAGACAATTGGTTTCAGTCCGAACGGCTTCAATGCGTATTTTCTCTTCAAGGTCCTATTGTGCGCTTTTGCGGCGATGGTCTTTATCCATGCGATCGCATTCTTCTTTCGATCCTTTTGTGAGCTGCGGGAGGGTGAAAAGAGTGAAGACAAATATCTTGATAAAGATATTCTCGGAGAGACCAGCGCGGGTTAGAGCGTTGCGGACAATGTGTAGGAAGTAAGGTCTATGCTGTTTGGTCTTGATGGTGTCGAAATCGGCCTTATTATTGTTTTTGCATGTCTCTTTGGCGGTATTTTATCCGGTTTTCCGGTGGCGTTTGCCATTGGCGGAGCCGGGATTATTTCGTTTGCCATTATCGCGGCGCTGGACAGCGCGGGGTTGCTTATTCACCAAGCGATCGACACGTCGAGTGAGGCTTATGCGGATCTGATTGCAGCAGGCGCTAAGGCCTCAGAAGTTTCTGTATTTCGATACCCGGAGCTACCGAGAATTGGTTTGCCGGTTTTTCCGGGCGGCTGGGAGGTTGCGCTTGATCGGAATATATCGTTTGTCGTTAATCGCGTTAATGAGCGGGTGTTGGCTGGCGCGTCTATAGAGACGTTGCTCGCCGTCTTGATGTTTGTTCTTATGGGAATAACATTGGAGCGCTCAAAGATCGCGAACGATCTTTTGACCACCATGGCGCGTGTATTTGGGCCTTTGCCGGGCGGCCTCGCGGTGTCGATTGTCGTTGTCGGCGCATTTTTGGCGGCGTCAACCGGTATTGTTGGCGCTACTGTCGTAACCATGGGGTTACTGGCGTTGCCGACGATGTTGCGCAACAATTATTCGCCCGAACTGGCTACGGGCGTTATCGCCGCATCCGGAACCTTAGGGCAAATTATTCCACCCTCTATTGTGATTGTCTTGCTGGGGACTTTGGCGGGCGATTTGTACTCGACGGCGCAAGAGGTCCGCGCGCAAACGGCAGGCTGTTCGGATGCTCTGACATATCTGGGTGAGCCTGCAGTCGTATCCGTTGGAACGTTGTTTCAGGCGGCGTTACTGCCGGGTATCATGCTGGCCTTATTGTATGCACTGTATGCCTTTGGTTATGCCCTCCTTAATCCGTCAAAGGCACCGGCGGTCGAGCTCGGCAGCACCAACGCCGAGCCCATCACACGAAACGAGGCCTTTACGTGGTTCATTGGTGCGCCGGTATTATTGATTGGTTCACTCATTTTGCTGTTTAACGTTAACGTCATTGGCAGCCAGGATTTAACGGTATCAT
This sequence comes from Aestuariivita sp., assembly GCA_026710045.1. GTDB lineage: Bacteria > Pseudomonadota > Alphaproteobacteria > Rhodobacterales > Rhodobacteraceae > JAPORY01. The sequence goes on from JAPORU010000061.1 coordinate 20,629, forward strand.
CATTTTCGGATGCAGGAGAAGCTGCAAGTCTGCGTACAAACGTGTCCGATGAATGCCGAGACGCGATGATTGAATTACACGGTCAGGAAGCCTGGGACGTTGCACTGAAGGAACAGGAACAAATTGATTCCGAGGGCGGTGTCGCACAGAGCGAACGATTGAGTGAGGACGAATTCGCACAGGCTCTGGAGGCGCGGCTCGCGTCAGTGGCGCCGATTGGTACAGGTGTGGCCATAATCGCCTTGCTGTTATCTTTGCTGCTTACGACGGCCTACGGCGTTTCACCGTCGAGTGATCCGAAACCTTTGGTCTTGGGTGCAATTGGCGTGATTTTAATGCTTCTTGTCGATCTGACCGTTATTTCTGCGACCATGAGTTCCGGGAGCAAATGGATTATTCTCGCATTGCCCGTGGCACTGGCGATCTGGGGCTGTAAGGATGCTGCTCTGCGCTTGGCACGAAATGATCTCATCCGGGTTGTGTTTCCTCCTTTGGTCCTGATTATCGCTGTGCTGGGGTCTATTCTAGGGGGGATCACGAACCCGACACCGGCGGCCGCTCTCGGCGCCGGAGGCGCGATCATGTTGGCGGCTTATCGTAAGTTGAAGGACCTGGATCGCTCAGGAAGCGTCATTATCTGGTCAACGTTTGCAATCATCGTCTGCGTCTTGATCGGCATCAATTTCGATTTACGCATCAATAATGAAGTGGTCACGGTTGAGAGTTGGGTGGCCTTTCTTTTTGCCTACGCCGCCTATCTGTATGCAACATTTGGACTGTTGTTCGGATGTTGGGTGTTGTTCTCGAATGGCGTGCTCAGTCCTGTTGTTCGGGAAACAGCCAAGGTGACGTCAATGGTGTTTACGATACTGATCGGCTCGCAGCTTCTGAACCTTGTTGTGATTTCATTTGGTGGCGAACATTATATCCAGCAGTTTCTCAAGAGCTTCGACAATGAATACACAGTTTTCCTGATTGTGATGTTGGTGCTCTTTATTTTGGGTTTTGTGCTTGATTTTCTCGAGATTATTTACATTGTCGTGCCTATTGTTGGTCCGGTCATCTATGGCGGCTCGTTTGATCCCAAGTGGGTGACGATTATGATCGCGGTGAACCTGCAGACATCTTTCTTGACGCCGCCGTTTGGTTTTGCGTTATTCTATTTGCGTGGTGTGGCTCCAGATGGGATTACGACGGGACATATCTATCGCGGCATTATCCCGTTTGTGTTGATTCAAGTCCTTGGCCTCGCACTGTTGTGGTTTTTCCCACAAATTGTGACGATTGTTCCATCCTTGATTGGAGTGAATTGAGGGGGTCGATCGTACGGGATATATTTTGGTGTGTCGCTGGTTCAATCGGGAGATAATCTTGCGCATATCTTTGCCCTTATAGAACGTGATCCCTCTACATCCGATGGGTCAATTCGACATCCGCGGGTCGCGTATTGTCTTGAGTTGATCGAAATGAATTGCGGAGAGTGGTATTCATTTGATGCCATTGTCCCCCGATAAAGATTTCGAGGTTCGAGAAATTGCTCTTATATTCCATTTTTTTGCTACCGGGAATCCAGTATCCGAGATAAACATAGGGCAGTCCGGTTTTTTGTGCGAAGTCGATATGATTGAGAATCATGTAGGTGCCTGGAGACTGGTTGGAATGATTGGGCGCAAAGTAACTGTATACCATACTGAGGCCGTCCTGCAGGACATCGGTCATACTTGCGGCAATCAAGGTCTCGTCATCGTGATCGCGATATTCTATGAGAAGAGAGTCGACAGGCGACTCTTCGATCATTGCTCCAAACTCATAACGGTCCATATCTGACATCCCTCCGCCAGAATGTCGTTCGGCAATATAATCACTAAAGAGGCGATAATGCTCGAGCGTTACACGTGGATGAGTCTTGTGATCTGTGAGATGCTTGTTTTTCCGAAGAATGCGACGTTGACTTTTACTTGGTATGAATTTGCCGACGTCAATTCGAACGGATAGACACGCCGCACAATCTATGCACGACGGTCGATAGAGAATGTTCTGTGATCGACGAAATCCCTGTTGTGCGAGACTGTTGTGTAACGTTTGAGCATTCTTTCCAGCAAGTTGTGTGAACAGCTTGCGCTCCATCCGTCCTTCTAAGTACGGACAGGGGGTCGGGGCCGTAACATAGAAGTGAGACGGTTTTGCAACGGGTTGTCGCAGATTATTTTGTTGCGTTTCGGTCATTGTGGTCTAAAATTGCGCAGTTACTTGCGTAATCGTGGAATGGATGAATAGATTATGTCAAGAATTAAGGTGCGGATATCTGACTTACCGCGTTGAATTGCCATGAGAATGTCGTTTGAGTCTTAACATATACGTGTCACGGAACATATGCAAAGTGAGATCGAGCCATGATCGATCTTGTCTCTGATAGGCAAGAATGAGAAACGAGTACAACACATTACGTTGACGAACGTGCCGCCGCCGCAAACATTTCTTGAGCCGTGCTCATGAGCTTTATGCCGGATGTACGGACGGCAATGTTTTTTCGGTTCCAGCAAAATGAGAAATGTAAGAAGGGCATCGTATGGAGCTTTATAATTTAAGCGTTGTCTGATATCAAAGTTGGTATTGATTTAAGCATTACATATACATGTGTGTCTGAAGGATTGTCCGCTTACTCCGGTTAGGGAACATATCTTGACTCGGTAGGTTACGCGGACATTCGATAAAGTTCTATGTCGGGCTTCCAACGCATGAACGAACGTCATCATCAAAAACGGAGAGCCGATGAATCCGAGAATCGTCAATAGGTTGTCTGTTATCTTGAAACGATCCGATGCGTTGGTTCAATTCGTGATCAATGTGAGATAGGCTATCGTGGGGCTGAACTGCTCGAGTTTGGTACGTGAGCACGGATGAGTATGGAACTGCACATCAAACGATTACCGAGGGCGTTCGATCCTGAGTTGGGTCAGAGTGCGCGCGATGTGGTAAGGGGCATTCCGTTCGTTTGCGGAGAGCTGATTGCCGGTGCGGCCGGTTCAAGTCCTTACTTGAACAAACTCATCCATGCTTTGGCTGATTGGTTGCCTGCGGCTTTGCACGACCCCGAGCGCGTATTGAAGGTTGAGCAGAAGGCTTTGATGGAAACGCCTCCTGACTTAATCCCATCGGCGCTTCGAAAAGCAAAGGCACAGCATGCAATTATTATTGCGCTTGCTGATCTCGCGGGGGCGTGGACAACCGAACGAGTGGCACGTTGTTGGACCGAGTTTGCCGATCTTGCCTGTGACCTGGCCTTGAAAGCTGCCCTAATTCCGTTGATCCGGAAGGCAAGACTCCCATCGCAAACAGAGGATGATCTTTCCTCCGGCGCAGGAATATGTGTGTTTGCGATGGGAAAGATGGGGGCTTTTGAGTTAAATTACTCGTCGGATATCGATTTGATCTGCTTTTTCGATGAAACGCGCTATGGTCCCGATACGTCCTTCAAAATTCGTGCAGATTTGGTTCGAGCGGTTAAAATGATGTGTACGATCCTGAATGAACACACTTCAGATGGCTACGTGTTTCGGACGGATTTACGTTTAAGACCGGACCCGAGTGTCACACCTGTCCTGATTTCGATGGAGGCTGCTGAACGATATTATGAGAGCTTTGGTCGCACATGGGAGCGTGCGGTCTTCATCAAGGCCCGACCTTGTGCGGGCGATGTTGAAGCCGGTGAACGTTTTCTCAAGTCTCTAACGCCTTTTATCTGGCGCAAATACCTTGATTTTGCGGCCGTCGAAGATACCCAGGCGATGCGATTGAAAATTCGCAGTCAAAACAGCACGTCAAAGTCAATTGAAGTGCTTGGCCATGACATGAAACTGGGTCTTGGTGGAATTCGAGAAATCGAGTTTTTTACGCAAACACGCCAGCTTATAGCCGGTGGTCGCGATCAAAGTCTTCGTGATAGAGGAACAGCAGCGAGTTTATCGAAGCTTGCGGCGCGTGGTTGGATTCCGATCGAGGTATCGGACAGACTCATTGAGAATTACTGGTTTCACCGTAATATCGAACATCGTGTGCAAATGGTGCATGATGCTCGGACGCACGCCATTCCACCGTGTGCGGACGGTCTTGAGCGTATCGCATGTTTGAGCGATTGTGATTCTGATCAACTCTCAAAAAATATTAAAATGAGATTGGAAGATGTGCATGCGTTAACCGAGGGTTTCTTTGTCCCAAGTGTTGACTGGGAGGAGCAGGATGCCGGTTATTCTCTTCCAAGCGATGTCTTGGAGCGATGGTACAGTTTCCCCGCTTTCCGCTCAGAACGTGCCCAGAGTGTGTTTGAGAATCTCAAGTCGCAACTTATTGCGCGTATTTCCAAGACAGCTCGACCTGAACAGACCGTCGTTTATTTGGAGCGATTCTTTTCTGGTTTGCCTTCAGGGCTACAGATCTTCTCGTTGTTTCACGCCAATCCGCGCATTCTCGACCTGTTGGTTGATATCACTGGAACGTCCTCATCGTTGGCGGACTACTTATCACGTAATGCGTCAGTTTTTGATGCGGTTGTTGATGGTGATTTCTTTTCTGAGTGGCCGGGAGAAGAGAATTTACGATTGAATTTGGAAGTACGACTCGCGTGCGAAGACGATTATGAATCTAAGTTGGATGCTGCTCGTTCCTGGGCCAAGGAATGGCATTTTCGTATTGGCGTGCATCATTTGCGAGGTTTGCTGGAGTATGACAAGGTTGGTGAGTATTACGCTGATCTGGCGGGCGCAGTTATGTCTGGGATATGGCCTGTAGTCATTGATCAGTTTGCGATCAAACATGGTCGTCCGCTCGGACGTGGCGTCGTAATCTTGGGATTGGGCTCTCTTGGCTCACGGCGCATGACCGCGACATCAGACCTTGACCTGATCTTGATTTACGATGCGCCAAGTGATGGTGTCTCTGATGGGCCTCGCCCTCTGCCTGCCAAGACCTACTATGCTAATTTAACGCGGGCGATGATCACAGCGCTCAGTGCTCCGACCAGTCAGGGCAAGCTGTATTCTGTGGATATGCGATTGAGACCATCGGGAAATAAGGGACCTGTTGCAACAAGTTTCGAAAGTTTCAAGAGTTATCAACAACAAGAGGCTTGGATTTGGGAGCATTTGGCACTGACACATGCGCGCGTGGTAACAGGGCCTGAAGATTTTTCTAAAGAAGTGGAGATTTTTCGATCCAGACTGCTCGCTCGGCCGGTTGACTGCCGAGAGGTGTTCCAGGCTGTCCGCGAAATGCGATCGCGACTTGATGAGGCCAAGAAGCCAGACGGTGTCTGGGATACAAAGACGGGCGCCGGTCGCTTACAGGACCTGGATTTGATTGCACAAGCCAATGCACTTATATCGGAACGATGTGGAAACAATCCGTTAGATATTTTTGCTGGAAAGATTGATTCGGATTGGTTGACGTGCGATGACGTTCGTATTCTCTCAGACTGTTACTGGAAGTTTTTGCGCGTGCTGTTTGCCGTCCGCCTCTTGTTCCCGAATTCGATATCTGAGGAGTTAAGTGAGGATGGGGATGGTGCGTTTCTTAAGCGAGTTGTCGGTTCATCGAGCCTTGCTGAACTGCAAGATGCGTTGAGAGAGGATTATGATCGTGCTTCGTTGATTATTGACGATATGCTGTCAAGAGGTGTTGCAGATGAATAAAGGTGACAGAAAGTGCGATCCGAAAGGTTTAATTTATGAAAGTTATCGAATCGATGGGATCTCGATATCGGAATGTCGAACAATTTTTTTGGATTGGGCATTGAGCCTTCCCGATGGCATTGAGATGACCGAAGCGTTGCACGAACTGATATCGACATTTGGAGTGAAACGCGCGGATCATCCCATGACGATCTTGCTGCGCGAAGGGTTAACGTCTACTCCCAATCGGCACCGGCGCAGTCGCAGGAGGATGTTGGGTCGTCGGAGAGAAGGATCGAATTCGAGGTAATTCCTGTAAATTCTTCGAAAATCGAAATGAAGGGATTTGCTCGCCCTCATACTTTCGGGATGGGTCTGTGTGCAGCATGATAAATATGTTGTTATACAGAGAATTTTTGTTCGCAGATTGATCCTCAATTTTCTGTGACGGATGTCAGTATGATGAATGTGTGTGTGAAAGAGAGGAGGATCGTCGCCGGATCAACATATTTGATCTATTGGGGATGGATGTGGATTGGTCATTCGATGATTAAGGTCTGCCACGGTATGACGTCTACTGTTGCCATTGGGCGGCAAGCGTCTCGATGGTTCGGACTCGATCGTCGGTCTTGGGATGGCTCAGTAGCCAAGCCGGTGCAGAACCGCGTCGTTGTTGTGTCAGCTCCTCAAGTTTCTTGAGTAGGGAGATTTGTGGCTCGATACCAATCTTGGCCTTTGTAAGCAATGCAGCAGCATAGGCGTCGGCTTCGTACTCATCCGAACGCGAGAGCCGGGCGGCGAGCAGCATTGTTATCGCATTTGCAATCCAGCCGCCAATACCTGGCAGGATACGCGATAGTAGTATCACCAATACGGTTCGAATTGCGTTTTGTCCGCAAAAATCGACCATCCGTCTGCGTGAATGCCCTAAAGCGACGTGGCCGAGTTCATGAGCAATAACGCTCCCGAGCTCTTCGGAACTGATGTCGCCTTCCTGAAATTTCTTGTAGAAACCACGCGTGATGAATATTCGTCCATCGGGTGCTGCGAGCCCGTTCACCGCATCTATCTCATAAATATGGACGCGTACTTTATCTTGATCCAACGCTTTGGCGATTTGATCGGTAACCAACCTTAATTTTGGATCAGCCAGTTCGGTCGATTTCGCGTCGAGTTCACGACGAGTTCGCCATGAAGAAAATTGATAGAGTACGAAGGCGTACATGAGCGTTAATGCAATTGGAACAAGCTTAAACATTCTAGTCATATGGGGGTACCTTGTACGACGACAAGGATCATTCGTTAAAATGTGAATGAAGGTGGCGGCTCGCTCGAGGGAAAGATTGACAGACAATGGTCACGCGGCGCAACGGTTGCGGCATGTGTAGGGTGTACGGATGGGTGCGGAATCCGTGGTTGAACCAATCTAAAGGATGGCTATCAGTATCTTGTTCAGTGAAGCTGTTGTTTTCCTGATCGTCTCAATTTGCATAAATTGTGAATTCAGATTGGCATTGCTTTTCAGTCTCTCATCAATTTTCTGTGCGAAACCGATCTCGTTTACATGTTGAATGATTGGGCGCATATCCGTGCGGTGGCATTACTGATTGATCAGCGCTACGATTCCGTTTTCGTCATTTTCTGACTTCGCTTACGATAGATCGGGCCTGGTATCCGAGAGCTACTGATCACTTCACCTGGCAATGTTTTACGTTCTCTTCATGATCTTGCTCATGCTCTCGATTTTTGCTATCAAGATGACATAGGGGAAGAGTGGTCATGGTCAAATTTAAACGCGCGGCACTCCAGCGTTTTGTGAATTTGCGAGAAAAATCTGCACCACCTGTTTTTGTGGGACGTAACAGTCTTGTGAAAGAGATTTTGACGGTTGCTAGGACGACCGGCGAAGAAAGAGTTGGTATTCCCGGCAATACGATGGTTGTCCAAGGCGCGCCGGGCGCGGGAAAGAGCTCTCTGTTGAGTTATCTTACGCTCCAAAATACAAAGGACAATGCACCGAAGACCCTTCATATTTCCAGCATTGAGCTCGAGGAACAGTTGTCTGACGTTTTGTTGGCCATTGCTGCGCTTGGTCGTACCCCGAAAAGTAAATTGAAGCACTTGGCTCTAAAGACGGCTAAGTCCGTGGGCAGTCTTGCGATTTTGGATAGCATTGGTTTGGCGGACATAACGGCCGTGAATGTGACCGCGTTGTTTCGATCCCATGAGATTGAAACGATAGGATCCCTACATAAGGCCTTTCCTGTAGACCAATGGGATGCACCCGTCATTGTCGCGGTCGACGAAGCGCAAAACTTGCCGCGTGGTCGGGAGTCACGGCAGGCTCGGTTCTTACGCTCCCTTCATGAAGCGGTTACAAAGTTACCGTTATCTCTTGTTCTCGCGGGTTTGGGAGATACCCAGTCACGCCTTCGCGCGATGGGCTTGACACAAGGCGTTCAGGCTTGCGCGCTCGGGTGTTTCACAGCGGATGAGACGCAGATATTGATGCGGAGATGGTGCGCCTATTTCGGGATTGAGGTTGGATCACAACAGAATCAGATTGATGTTCTTATTGCTCCTACAGATGGCTGGCCGCGTCATGTTCATTGGGCGCAGCAAGCATTGGCGGAGACTCTCTTGGAGTTGGATGTTGACGGTCGTTTGGATCAGATCGATGATTGGACTCGTATTTACGATCGCAGCAATCGGTTGCGGTATGCATACTATGATACGCAGTTTAGCGAGGAAATGACTGCCTCGTGTAAGCTTGTCGGACGGGTTATGCTCGCGGTTGACAAAGCAAATAGCGACGGAGCCGGAAAGACCTTTGGCGAGATCAAGGATCTGGTAACAATGTATCAAGGACATCAGCCCGGAAGTGAATGGATGATGCCAGGTGGTTATGACGAGAACTTGTTTGTAACGCATCTCATTCACTGCGGCGTGTTACAACGCCGCTCAATGAATCCAGACGATCATGTCATGACGTGTCCGATCCCGAGTTTCCAGAGTTACATTATCAAACGTGGCGGATTTGATGTTCCGCGTGATTTTGCGTCATAAAGAGATAGGACACGAGCCGCAAACAGACACCGCGTTTTATCCCAAGATATGTTCCATTGATCTTGAAAGTGGCATTGCGTGATCTATTGCCGGCCTGTTTGACCGATTTTTTCGACGTTGTTTTGTGTTTCTTCAAGACTTATATTAATAGTTCGAGCACCAATAAAGGATGGCGCCTATGGCACAGAGTCAGCCACACGTATCGGTCATTGATCCGGTCTGGAATCAAATTGCAAGAGAAGCCCGTGCGGCTGTTGATAAGGAGCCCCTGATGGGCGGTTTGATTCACGCGTGTATCCTGCATCATCAGTCTATTGAGAAGGCTCTGAGTTATCGGGTCGCCGCGAAATTAGCATCCAATGAAATGTCAATGGTTGTTTTGCGTGAAATTGCCGACGAAGCCTATCTGGACGCTCCTGAATTGATCGACGCGGCACGAGCCGATCTTGTCGCGATACATCAGCGTGATCCGGCCTGTCATCGCTTGCTTCAACCAATTTTGTATTTCAAGGGATATCAGGCCATGCAAGCCTACCGAATTGGGCATTGGCTTTGGTCACGCGAAAAGAGGGATCTGTCTTATTTTTTTCAAATGCGGACATCGGAGATCTTTGGTATTGACATTCATCCCGCAGCAAAGATTGGCAAGGGAATCATGATTGATCATGCCCATTCAATTGTTATTGGGGAGACGGCGGTCGTTGGTGACAATGTGTCCATGTTGCATTCTGTGACGCTCGGAGGAACGGGTAAGGAGGAACAAGATCGTCATCCAAAGATTGAAGATGGTGTATTGATTGGAGCAGGGGCAAAAGTTCTCGGAAATATTCAAGTCGGTCGCTGTTCACGAATCGCAGCAGGTTCAGTTGTCCTTGATCACGTTCCACCATGTAAGACCGTTGCGGGTATTCCGGCTCGCATTGTTGGTGAAGCAGGTTGTGATCAGCCAGCGATCTCCATGGATCATATGCTTGGAAAAGATGCTTGAGGTCTTGCGGCTTCCGGATTTTTTCGGTGTATTAATGAACCCTTAGTTACTGGCGTCAGCTTCTACCAAGAATCTCGGTTTTCGAATCTCATTCTCTTTTATCCTCTCTCGTATCTCATGAGATCGTTCTCAAATGTTTGCCATGGCTGGTTGCAATGCGTTCAAAATCTGGCTGATTCCAAGTCGTGCGCTGGCGGGTTCGATCACTATAAAGGTCGGGGAGGCGTCTTGATTATGGGTGTCTTTTAATGTCGATCCGCGCTCGCGGGTGACGCGTCGATCATATTAAGCGAGCATGGACAGCGGGTTTTCCAAGCAATCGACGATGCCTTGAAGTAATTCTGCCCCTAAAGCCCCATCGATAACCCTATGATCGACGCTTAAGGTAACCGTCATTATTGTAGCAACAGTCAATTCACCGTCGTGACCAACGTGAGGTTTTTTTGATCCCGTGCCAACCGCTAGAATGGCACCATGAGGTGGGTTAATCACGGCATCGAAATTATCGATGCCAAACATGCCGAGATTTGAAATTGCGAAAGATCCGCCCATGTATTCGTGCGGTGCCAGTTTGCGATTGCGGGCGCGGGTCGCCAAATCTTTCATTTCAAGGGACAGTGCTGACAGCGACTTTTGATGTGCATCTTTGAGAACCGGTGTAAACAATCCTCCATCTACAGCAACGGCAACGGCAATATCGGACGGTCCAAGTTTGATAATCCGGTCACTCGCCCAGACCGCATTTGCATCGGGAACCTGCTGCAATGCATTCGCACACGCTTTGATGATAAAGTCGTTCACCGATATTTTCACCGAACGTGTCTCGAGTTGCCTGTTCAGGTCACTTCGGAACGTGAGCAATTCATCAAGCTTGATATCTCTTCGCAAATAGAAGTGCGGTATCGTCTGTTTGGCCTCGGTGAGACGCGCCGCAACGGTCTTACGCATTCCATCAAGAGGGACTTCTTCATGATCTCTGTCTTGATAAATCTTAATGATTTGCTCGGCGCTTGGCTCTGAGGCAATACTCTTTGATAACGGTGATGCCGGCTTTGAGGTCGAGACGATACTGGGCTGTCGTGAGACACTTTCTACATCTGCCTTGATGATCCGGCCATGCGGCCCCGAACCACTGATCTGACTGAGATCAAGATTTTTTTCGGCTGCAATGCGCCGCGCGAGTGGTGTTGCAAAAATTCGTGCAGGACCAGCGGTTGCGTCTACAAAAGTTCGTGCTGGGGCGGGGTTCGGTGCAACCGTTGCGTCAACGGTTGTCACGCTGTGTTCTTCCGATTTATGTGCCTCAGCTTGATTTGTGGTCCACGTTGCTGCTGTGGAGACGGCTTCTATGTCATCCAGACTCTCGCCTTCTTCAGTGAGAATGGCGATCGGGCTGTTGACCTTAACGCCCTCGGTTCCTTCGGCAATCAAGATTTTTCCAACAACTCCTTCATCGACCGCTTCAAACTCCATGGTGGCCTTATCCGTCTCAATTTCGGCCAATAAATCACCGGATGAGACAGTATCCCCTTCCTTGACCAACCATTTCGCCAGAGTGCCTTCTTCCATTGTCGGAGACAATGCAGGCATCAAAACTTCTATCGCCATTCTATTGAGCCTATCTGTAGGTTACTTGTCTTACGGCGTTGATTACTTCATTCGTTGTAACTAACGCCAATTTTTCGAGATTGGACGCATAGGGCATCGGTACGTCCTTACCGGTACAATTGATCACTGGGGCGTCAAGATAATCGAACGCGTGCTGCATAATCACCGACGAGATAAAGTTGCCGACGGAACTTTGAGGCCAACCTTCCTCAACTGTGACACAGCGGTTGGTTTTCTTAACGGATTGGATGATGGCGCCTGTGTCCATCGGGCGGATTGTTCTCAGGTCAATGACTTCAGCGTTGATTCCGTCTTCGGCAAGTGTCTCGGCGGCTTGGAGTGCATATTGCATCCCGATGCCAAAACTGACGATGGTTACATCGGACCCCTCTCGCCACATTCGCGCTTTACCAAACGGAATAGTGAAATTCTCAAGATCTGGCACGTCAAATGATCGTCCGTAGAGGATTTCATTTTCTAGGAAGATGACTGGATTAGGGTCACGGATAGCAGTCTTGAGAAGACCTTTTGCGTCCGCTGCGGCATAGGGCATCACCACCTTGAGTCCCGGAACATGAGAGTACCAAGCGGCATAATCTTGCGAATGCTGCGCGGCAACGCGAGCGGCGGCGCCATTGGGTCCACGAAAGACTATGGGTGCGCCCATCTGTCCGCCCGACATGTAGAGTGTTTTTGCGGCCGAGTTAATGATCTGATCGATGGCCTGCATGGCAAAGTTGAATGTCATAAATTCGACGATTGGACGTAGTCCACCAAACGCGGCACCAACAGCAATTCCAGTGAAGCCATGTTCGGTGATTGGTGTGTCCATCACCCTTTTTTGGCCAAACTCATCTAACAATCCTTGGGAGACTTTGTAGGCACCTTGATATTCGGCAACTTCTTCGCCCATCAGATGTACTGTATGATCCCGCCGCATTTCCTCTGACATCGCATCTCTGAGAGCTTCACGGACCGTTTGCTGTTTCATCGGGGTCCCATCCGGCCAATCTGGCGACATGTTACTCTGGGGGGCCGCTGGTGGAGGGGAGACGGTTTGTGCCTGACGTTGCGGCGGTTGCGACCCCGTTTGTTCTGCATCTTGAGCTGAAGGAGACGCGGATGTACTAGCCGGGTTCGTATCACTGAGACTTTCACCGTCGTCCAGTAAGATGGCGATGGGACTGTTGACCTTTACACCTTCGGAACCTTCTGTGACGAGAATTTTCCCAATCACGCCTTCATCGACCGCTTCAAACTCCATTGTTGCTTTGTCTGTCTCAATTTCGGCCAAGATGTCGCCGGAAGCGACGGTATCTCCTTCTTTCACAAGCCATTTTGCAAGCGTGCCTTCTTCCATGGTTGGAGAGAGAGCGGGCATCAAGATTTCGGTTGCCATGATTGTCTTCCAGTTTAAGCGGGCGCGTAAATGTCGGTCCAAAGTTCGTCAAGAGAGGGTTCCGGACTTTCCTTTGCAAAATCAGCCGCTGCATTAATGGTTTCTTTGATTTCCTTGTCGATGGCCTTTAAGTCGTCATCTGTCGTATGTTTTCCGGTCAAAAGTATCTCACGCACTTGTTCAATGGGATCACGTTCCTCACGCATTTTTTGAACTTCCTCGCGGGTCCGGTATTTTGCCGGATCGGACATTGAATGTCCGCGATAGCGATAGGTCTTGACTTCCAAAATATAAGGGCCTTTCTTGGAACGACCGTGCGCGACAGCTCGTTGACCCGCGGCTTTTACTTCAAGGACGTCCATTCCGTCGACAACTTCCCCCGGTATCCCAAAGGCCGCGCCGCGTGTGTAGAGTTCTGGCGTCGAAGTGGATCGCTTCTGCGCTGTCCCCATGGCATATTGGTTGTTCTCAATTACAAACACAACCGGCAATTCCCACAACGCTGCCATATTGAAGGTTTCGTAAATCTGCCCCTGGTTTGCCGCACCATCACCGAAGTAGGCGAATGTCACTCGACCGTTCTCCAGGTATTGATCGGCAAGGGCGAGTCCCGCACCAATCGGAACTTGTGCGCCAACGATTCCATGCCCGCCATAAAAATGCCTATCTTTCGAGAACATGTGCATAGAACCACCTTTGCCCTTGGAGTATCCACCTTCACGACCGGTTAATTCTGCCATCACACCTTTTGGATCCATCCCGCAAGCCAGCATATGTCCGTGATCTCGATAGGAGGTAATTCGTTTATCGCCTTCTTCCGCCGCCGCTTCCAATCCGACAACAACGGCTTCTTGCCCGATATAAAGATGACAGAATCCACCGATGAGACCCATGCCATATAGTTGTCCGGCCTTTTCTTCAAAACGTCGAATAAGGAGCATGTCCTTATAGAGTGTTTTGAGTTCTTCTGATGAAACGTTTGATTGTCGCGCTGTACCTGTTTTCTTGCTGGGGCTCAGTTTTCGTGTGGTCTTGCGTGTTGCCATTTTCGATCTTCTCCTGATAGGCGCCTGAGTTCTTTTGTATGATCTGGTGTTGGTGGAATGGACGATTCGTGTGAGAAACAACTCCAAACGCCAATGTGAATCGGACGCACAACTGGACCCGTTTTGCAGACTGGCGGACCGGAGCATTGCAATCGATCTCGGTGTACAGACATCTTTCGTGGACGTTTTGGGCGGGTAGGGTTCAATTCGAAAGCGAATCTTCCGTAAACATCCTGAAATGGAACGGGTTGCCCGCCCGTAATTTCTCCTCTTTAATTCGCTTATTTTAATCGAGCGTTCGGAAAATTTATCTTATGTAAAATCATTTATTTGACTTTTTCAAGTAAGTCATCTCGAAAAAATTGTACAATGCTGGTCTATATGATTCATCACTGCAATGTCGATTTCAAATCTCCTGCCATGATTTAGATCATTACAAACGATACAAATCATTACGCGTGGTTTCGATTATTTTGCAACAAGAGTGAGAAAAATAATTGACGCGAAAGAAAGCTCTTTATTTTCGCTCATCAGTTTATGCATACTCGCGAAGAAAATTGTTTTGGCAGCACGTCGAGCATATAAATGAGCAAATCTAACAGACAGGGCTTATGGTCCGTCATTTATTTTACCGTTTGCGTTGTGCTCTGCATTTACTTTACTTTCAGTGCTCTGCACGGCGATGCCGGTTTGTTTCGACGTCTTGAGATTGAAGCCGATGTCCGAGAGCGACAGGCGGATCATGAAGCTTTGAACTTTGAGGTCAACCGAATGGAGAATCTAACAAAGCGTTTGTCGTATCATTTTCTTGATCTCGATTTACTGGATGAACAGGCTCGATCAATACTTGGATTAATTCGAGGTGATGAGATCGTTATTCGTTGAGTCGCAAACATCTCGATTTTTTTGCCGAGGGTGCAATGGATAATGTATTTGGTGAGACGCCTTCAAGGCCTTGACGCACATTAGGATTGGTTTGGTGGAATACATATGGCGCCGATCAATGATCGAAGATCCCTTTAAAAAATAATGAAATCGCGTCATAGGTGCCCAGCGCACTGACGTCGGCGATGTATTGATCCGGGCGCAGAATCAGTGCGCAGCCACGATGTCGATCAACCTCTCGATGCTCGAAGATGTCGAAGCACGGGTCGGTGCAGAACATCTTTTCTGTGTCCGATAATCTATAACTCCCTTTCTTTGGTGTCAGAAGCGGGTGGGTCATCTCCGGGGCAATGGATCGATGTGTTTGCTGAAAGACGGCGCGGACGTCGATAACAGAGTCCGGATCGGCGCCTCTGGGCGTGAAGAGATTAAGGGGTGAGGTGATATCGTCCGAAAGCCAGTCACAGAACCTCCAAAGTCTTGATGATTGATCACTTGGATCAGACGGGTCATTGAAGATCATCAACCTCCAACGCCCATCTGCTTTCAGACAATGACCAAGTTGTAGGGGTCTGGCATCCCAAAGACGTATGACAGGCGCCGAATGAAACCGCATGCCAACGGTCAATCCTCCAGCCAAAGACTGGTCGACAGGTTCTTTGCAAAGGAGTGAAGGGGTATATTGAACGGCAACGCCCGCCATATAGCGGCCATGCTCTTCGAAATAGTCTTGGAATCTCCTTTGATCAAGGTTGGATTGTCCGTTACCGCACGTGGAAAACTCCTTGGCCCAGTGCCGGTCGAAGTCGACGAGATCTTGCGCGACGCCGTGCCGTTCCGTCGCATAGGTCGCTAGAGCGGTCCTTGGTAATTGTCCGCGCAGCACCGCGGCCAATTTCCAACCCAGATTGAACGCATCGGCCATGGATACGTTCATCCCTTGTCCCGCCTTGGGGCTGTGCGTATGGCACGCATCGCCTGCGATGAAAACTGTTGCGGGATGATCACCGGTTGCATTGTCAAAGGATGGGCAAAGGCGTTGCCCGATCTCATAAACCGACCACCAGGCCACTTCCTTGACGTCAACATGAAACGGATGGAGGATGCGTTGCGCGGCAGCAATCAGTTCATCAATCGTGATGTTGCGGTCCTTTGCGCGCACACCGCTCGCCAGCGTCTCTATCTCGACATAAAGACGTACCATGTATCCACCTTCACGTGGAATGATCAGGATATGTCCGTGTTCGGACGAACGAACAACAGATTTGAAGCGAATATCGGGAAAGTTGGTATCCATCAGGATATCCATCACGCCCCAGGCCTTATTGGCGGTTTCGCCGACCAGTTCCGCTCCCATGGCGTTCCGCACACCACTGCGGGCTCCGTCGCAACCGACGACATATTGTGCACGGACGGTTTCGATGGAACCGTGATGATCCAACGTGACCGATACCGGGTAGTCCTGTTCATGGTCGATCCGCAAGTCGATGAACACTCGATCATATCGGGGTTCAAGGCGGTTTGGTGAGTGCCGCATGACGTCGAGATAGAAGTCATGGATCCGAGCCTGGTTCAGGATCACGTGGGGCATTTCAGAAAGATCTTCCGCGACATCCTGAATGCGCCCGGTTCGGGCGATCATCGTTGGATCGTCTTCGGCGGGTCCCCAGAAGGTTGTCTCGTTCACCCAATACGCCTCTTTCAGAACCTTTTCGGAAAATCCAAAGGCTTCGAACATTTCAATAGAACGGCACGCGATACCATCGGCTTGTCCAACTTTGAGCGGACCTGATTTCTGATCGATAATCATCGTGTGGATATCAGAAAATTGCGCCAATTGAGTGGCCAACGTCAGCCCTGTCGGGCCACAACCCACGATCAAGACGTCGACCTTGTCCGTCGGTCGATCACCTAGATCCCGTGAAGCACGGTGATGCGACGGGTCTCCCGGGCGGAATCCATTGAGATGGAACTGCATTTTGATCGCTCTCTTGAAGATCGTTTCGGCACTATCAGGCGGCTTCTTCGTAATACTACGCGGGGCAAAAACTCAGGAATGGATGTAATGACGTCCGCCTTTGATAGCCTCAGATAAGATTTATGGATAGACGGGATATCATGTATTTGATGACTTGGTCATCTTTAACCATGTGTTCATTATTTCTGAACCAGCGGGATAACGCTGCAATGGGTAGTTGGTGTATTTGGTCGCATTGCGTGACGCAAAGATTAGCTGCTGAACACTACCGACTACTTTCTGTTATGACTACACCATAGATTAGGTCGAACGAAAACTCGTCTCACGGTTTCCTTCGTGGTTGGATGCACAACCTTTTCCGTAATCTCTTTTTCTTTGGACCGACAACGATTGATTTTCTGACTGTATCACGTCTTCTATCACCAAGTGCCTTTCTTCTGAAAGGTCTGGATGACATCGAGAACGCTTAAAAAGGAATCAGGGTACTGGTAGTGTGCCTCCGTAAATATGCTTGGTATTGATTGACGTTCCATATGTGTTTCAGCAGTGGATGGTCGTTGGACGTGCTCATGCAGAATACCGATTTGCTCCTCCAGAAACATCACGCGCGATGCGAAATAGATTGAGGCTCTGTCGATGGGTGGGTGTGCTGACAATTCTTGTTTCTGAGAGCGTGATGTATGAAGACCTAACTCTTACGTGTTAAGGCGACAATGCCAGGCAATGGTTTTCCTTCCAGCCATTCGAGAAAGGCACCTCCCGCCGTTGATAGATAGCTGATGTGTTCTGTGACACCGGCTTTGCGCAGTGCAGCGATTGTATCACCGCCACCGGCCACAGAGAGTAACTGACCCGACCTTGTTAACGCGGCTGCTCTCTGCGCTATAGCGATTGTTGCGGTGGCGAATGAATCAATTTCAAAGGCGCCTAATGGACCGTTCCATATCAACGTTTGAGTAGACTCTAATACAGCATGAATGCGGTCTATGCTCTCTGGACCAAAGTCAAGAATCATTGCATTGTGAGGGCAGTTACCAACAGGTAGGGTTTTCGTCCTTGAATGAGCACTCAATTCACATGCAACGATGATGTCAGAGGGTAAGATAATGTTGCATCCTGTCCGACCGGCTCTTTTGAGTAAATGTTTGGCATTCTCGATAAAGGTTGGCTCTGAGATGGATGCTCCAATCGACAGGCCTTGCGCGGCCAAGATCGTATTGGCCATACCTCCCCCAACCACCAGATAATCAGTATGTCCAATAAGATTTGATAATATGCCAAACTTGGTCGATATCTTGGACCCACCAACAATAACTGTAAGAGGTCTTTTTGGGGACGCGAGAGAAGCTTCGAGAGCGCAGAGTTCCGATTGCAATAGTCGACCAGCACATGACGGAAGAAATCGCGTAATGGCATCAATGGACGCATGCGAACGGTGTGAGCATGCGAAGGCATCGTTGCAATAGATGTCGCCAATGCGTGAGAGTTCGGCGGCGAATTCCAGATCATTGCTTTCTTCACCGGCATAGAATCGTGTATTTTCAAGAAGGAGAATTGTGCCACCTTTTGATGCATTGACTGTTCCGAGAACAGCAGGGCCGCGACAATCCGCCACGAATGTAATAGGTGTGCTGAGTAGGGTCTCCAGTGACGGAATGAGCTTTTTGAGAGAAAGATCCGGATTGCGTTGCCTTCGCGGACGTCCGAGGTGACTGAGTAAGATTGGTATCCCACCGGACGCACAGATATCACGGATCGTCGGAATAATACGCTCGATCCGTGTCGCATCGGTTATCTGATCATCGACAAAGGGAACGTTGAGATCTACGCGAACCAGAACACGTTTCTCATTCAGATGAAAGTCATCCAATGTCTTCCAAGTCATTGTTGTAGGCCCACTACTATCGTATGCATGTGCCCCATGTGAGTCATTCCGTATGTCGTGCAAAAACTGGACTTGATGTTTTACTGTTAATCAATTTAAGTGCGCATGGAATAACACAATCAATGACGGTCACATGATTGAATTGAGAGATCCTGATAACACCATCTTGATGCAGCTTAAAGGTGGAACCACTGTTATTGAATTGCTGCCGGCAATTGCTCCCAATCACGTGGAGCGCATGAAAGCACTCACCCGTTCCGGTGTGTACGATAACGTGTGTTTTCACCGCGTGATCGCGGGGTTCATGGCGCAAACGGGTGATGTAGAGAACGGGAACGTAACGAAGAACTATAACTTGGAATTGGCGGGAACTGGATCATCGCGTCTTCCAAATCTGAAGGCTGAGTTTTCGAATGTTGCGCATGATCGCGGCACTGTTGCCGCTGCACGTTCCAATCGACCTGACAGTGCGAACAGCCAGTTTTTTATCAACTTTAGTGACAATCACTTTCTCAATCGTAATTATACGGTCTTTGGGCGTGTTGTTGAAGGAATGGACTATGTCGATATGCTTGCGTGTGGCGAGCCGCCGAGGACACCAGATTACATTGTCGAAATGAAGGTCGCAGCGGATGTTTAGGATTTTAGTCGCGCTTCTTTTAAGTGCCGGTTCCGTATCCGCCACGGGCTTGGAGATACTGGTAAAAGGGTCTCATACGCACGGAATCATGAGGATTGATTTATTTGAGGATGTCGCTCCGAGACATGTCGAACGATTGACGACTCTTGCAAGCCAAGGTGCGTATCATAACCTTTATTTTCATCGGGTTATCGACGGGTTCATGGCGCAAACCGGTGATGTGCAGTATGGCAAGGTCAGCGAACAGAACTTAGGTCGCGCGGGAACCGGCGGTTCCGAGTTTCCGGACTTGAAGGCGGAGTTCTCGGATATTCCGTTTGATCGTGGTATTATGGGTATGGCGCGCAGTAACGATCCGGATAGCGCCAACAGCCAGTTCTTCATCATGTTGAGTGATGGTTATTTTCTCAACGGTCAATATACCGTCGTTGGTCGGATTATCGAGGGTTGGGACGTGCTCGATAACATCAAGCGTGGTGATGCAAGTACATTCAAGGTTACGGGCACACCGGATTCAATGGTATCCATGACTGTTATCGAGTAATGGAGGGACGAAAACATACAGATCGCCGCTGATCTGGGTGGTGGTTCAACAAGGCCGCCGGGTTAGCGGACGTGTCTACGCACGTCAGGATTTGATCTTTCATGCGAATAGGGTTCCGGTATGTCTTTCGATTGATGTGTTTGGATGATGTGCTGTTGTCTCCGACTCGATTCTTGCTCTTGCTCTGTCCGCATTGAACAAGGCCATTCGGCGACGTTTTATCCTGTCGGATATGCCATTTGTGTATTTGGCGTGGACTGTTGTGAACAGATGAGGTCTTTGAGGTTACACAGCGTATGCAAGGAACGGGTGAGACGCCGACATCATATGCCATAGCAAAAAAGGGAGTTGCGAGCACGCTTCCCGTTCTTACGGTTATTGATGGCGGTGTTACGACGGCGAGACAGCGGCCGCTTCTTTCCGTGCTGCTGAGCTAGCTTGCGTATTTGCCTGACTATTGACTTGAGAATTTATCGGCGTCGTTACTGGCGGAACTGCAGCTGCTTTGCGTTTTCCATTTGAGGAGCCACTGAGCGGATCTTCTTGGCGGTGCACGGAGCCCTCGAAATACGCGCCACTTTCAATGGCGATGGTTTTGTGGAAAATATCACCTTCGACACGTGCCGTGGATGTGAGGCGAACCTTCAGGCCCCGAACACGACCGACGACACGGCCATTCACGACAACATCGTCGGCCGTTACTTCGCCTTCAATGGTTGCGTTATCACCGATTGTCAGCAAATGTGCGCTGACATCTCCCTTAACGGTTCCCTCAATTTGAACATCGCCGGTTGTTCGGATTTTTCCGTCGAAATGTAAATCCGCCGATAGCACGGAAGGTGGTGGTTTGGCTTTGGGTGTGGTTGCGCCAACGGAGGCGGATGGCGCAGCCGGTGGGACTTTATGTGTCGATCGAGCGGTGTCAATAGAGTCGGCTTCTGGCTGTTGCTCGTTAACTTTATTCTTAGAAAACATCTCTTCCTGCCCTAATGTAAACCATGGGGTTTGTTGATTTCCCGTTTATTCGAATTTCGTAGTGAAGATGGGTGCCTGTTGAGCGTCCCGTATTTCCCATATCAGCGATGTGATCTCCGAGCGAGACACGTTGACCCCTCTTTACCCGATTCTTTGAATTATGAGCATAGACCGTTTCTATTCCAAAGCCATGATCAATTTCAATCACTTTCCCATAACCTTTGCGCCAGCCGGAAAAAGTCACCACACCATCGCCCGCCGCGTTAATATCTGTTCCATGAGCCGCTGCCAAGTCAATGCCATGATGCATTCGACGCTGTCGATTAATTGGATCTGACCGGAAACCGTATCCAGACGTATACCTGTAAACACCCGAAACGGGCATTGCAAAGGGAATTTTGGATGCAGCGATCCGATAGAGATTGAGACGATCAATCTTTTCGAAGATTTCATTCGCGAGCGCGATGTCGACGCTCCTTTGTTCATTGATTCTGGACAGTGCGATTTCGCCGAGTGGGCCGCCACGACCTGAGTAGCCCCGGCGAACCAATTCAATAATCTGATCTGTTGGCAGCTCAACTTTGCTAAACATCTTTTCAAGTGGAGTAATGGATGCATCAATAGCTTCTTTGAGTTTGCGAAAGATATGACGATTGGTTTCCTCCATGAGCGTGAGCTTGAGTTGAAGTTCTTCAATACGATTCTTCGAGTATGCTTCGATGTCATCCCGTTCGACCGCCGTATTGATCAACGCTTCTGCCAATAAGTCGGCAACTTCGGTATGCACTTCATTATGTTCTGTTAGATCTACGGTGATGTCTTCGGCGTTTGCAGATTCAGTGAGCTTCTTCTCCTGATCGATTTCCTCATGTATCTCACGAAGTGTCAGTTGAATAGCTTCGAGACCGGTCTTCAATTCTTTCCGTTCGATCTCGGATGCAAACAGTTCCGACTGCATTGTGGATATTTGCTTTAGCGCGGAATTGAATTTGTTTCGTGACTGAATCGCTTCTTGCGTCTGTGCATCACGCTCCGCGATCAGCGTCTCTATGCGCTCCTGATAGACTTTCTTATCATGTTGGGTTTGCTCGCGAATGTCATCTGCGCCGATGGACATCATCAGCAACATTGCCGTTGATAAGCCTGTCCAGGCAATGAGACACGCTGCAACGCCGATGACAATGAGTTGTGTGCTCGGACGCAGCCGAATATAACGCGTTTTGGAGTTCGATTTCATGAAGATGCGGCGTTCTGGAAAATGCCGTTCGCTAAATTGCTTGACTTTGTTTACCAGTCGATTTTCCACGCCTCGTCCTTCTTACCCGAAGGCTCCCAAATTCCATTACGGAATCTTGAAAAGATGACTACACGCGAGTGTTACCATTAGTAACTGAGCAATGCAACATTTTATGTGTATTTTTTTATGGTGAACGGTGAATCATGCGACTTGGGTGCCGTATCCGGCGATCGTGATTTCAGGATGCGGGCGTGAAAATCAGGCAGGTTGTGGTTCCGGTTGCGTAGAGCGTGTTGTCTGAGACGGCGCGGAGTTCTCCACGTGCGACCCCTGTCGAACGGCCGGCGTGATCGGTTACTCCCTCGCAGACAATTTCTTGGCCGAGCGGAATGGGGCGAATGATAGAAATTTTGTACTCTAACGTGGTGTAGATTGAACCTTTTGGCACTCGGGTCATCACGGCGCACGCCATGGCGGAGTCAAGGAGCGTTCCATACCAACCGCCATGTACAGTACCCATAGGATTTGTTGCATTGAATTCCGGTACGCCATGGAAGCTGACGTACCCTTCTTTTACCGAAGATAATCGATAGCCCAGTGTCTGGGCGATCGGCGGTCCCGGGATTCGACCTTCCAAAATACCCCGCATAAAATCCAAACCGGACATACTCAACAAGGCGGCGTGGGACAGTAAATCCGATGTTTTGTGGGCCACTTTCATTTTGTGTTTCCACCTGTCGATATCGTTGATTTCCAGGAGGAATAGGTTATTGCGTTATGGACCTCAAGAATGATGGAGATTATGCTACCTTTTGCAGGTGTCTCTTTGGTTGAACCCCAAGCGCACGGCAGACATCCTGGGTAAGTTCTGGACGATTGAGCGTATAGAAATGCAGGGATTCGACGCCGCCCTCAATTAATTCACTGCATAATTCCGTACAGATTGCAGTGGCCAACAAGTCTTCATGTTGGTCACGAACAGCTTTTTCAAATGCACAGGCCAGCCAGTTGGGAATGACCGTGCCGCAGCGGCGTGCGAATTTGAACGCTCCGGCCCAGTTTTCAATCGGCAATATTCCTGGTACGATTGGTTGATCGATGCCGGATTTGACACAGGCATCACGAAATCGAAAAAATGTCTCGCTTTCGAAAAAGAACTGAGTCAATGCCTCGGTAGCTCCAGCGTCAAATTTACGCTTGAGCCAATCAATATCGGCCTGTTGATTATCGGCTTCGGGATGCGTGTCAGGATAGGCACCAACTCGAATCGTAAAGTCTGTGATCGACGTCAGAGCGGAAACAAGCTCGCATGTGTCTTGAAATCCTTCAGGATGTGCTTTGAAGCGGCTACACCTCTGTGGCGGGTCACCGCGCAGCGCGACGATGTCAGTCACCCCGGCGTTCGCAAAGTTTTTTGCAATCTCTAGGGTTTCATCGCGAGTCACATCAACACACGTTAAGTGTGCAGCCACTTTTTGGCCGGAAAATTTCTGTAATGTAGAAACGGCGTCGCGGGTCAAGTCGCGTGTGACGCCACCGGCGCCATAGGTCACGGAAATAAAGCGTGGATTGAGAGGTGTCAGTGATTGGACCGTATCCCATAGGCGAAATGATGCCTCAATGGTTCGCGGTGGAAAAAATTCGAAGGAAACCGAAGGAATGGTCATTTTGCTCTCCTATTTTTTCTCTTGTATCATATCGTAATGTGTGAAACAAATTCATAATTTTCAACAATAATATGAATTGGGTGATAAGTTGCACATTGAGTTACGGCATTTGCGTACGTTGAAGGCGGTGCATGAGGCGGGTAGTTTGGCTCGTGCGGCTGAACATTTGAACAGCACGCAGAGTGCGTTGTCCCATCAGATCAAGGGATTGGAGGAGCAAACAGGCGTTGCCTTGTTTGTACGGCGATCAAAGCCCATGACGTTATCGTCGGCGGGGTTGCGTTTCTTGCGTGTAGCCGAAGATGTGTTACCAAAGATCAAGGCGCTGCAAGATGAGTTTCATGAGTTGCGTATGGGGCGTGCGGGCCGGTTGCATATTGCGATTGAATGCCACGCGTGTTTTGAGTGGCTGTTTCCCGTGCTCGAGGAGTTTCGAAAGAACTGGTCCGATGTCGATGTGGATATTCGACCAGGATTGGCTTTTGATGCCTTGCCGGCTCTTCAAAAGGAAGAGGTGGATGTCGTGATCTCGTCAGATCCAGAGGATTTGCCGGAAATCGTGTTTGAGAAGTTGTTTGATTATTCTCCTGTTTTTGTTGCGTCGTCTCATCATCCTCTAGCACAGAAGCCCTTTATTGAAGCGGCCGATTTTCGCAATCAGATGCTGATTACCTATCCTGTCGAGCGATCTCGGCTGGATGTCTTTAGCCAACTCCTGAATGTGGCAAATATTGAACCGAGAGCAATTCGGCAGGTGGAATTAACAGCGGTGATTTTGTTGCTGGTGGCGTCTAATCGTGGGGTGGCTGTTTTGCCGGACTGGGTGGTCAGAGAGGTGAAATACAACTCGGATTATGTTACACGCCCGTTGACCGAGGCAGGAATTACACGGACGCTTTACGCGGCGATGCGTAACGCCGACCTCCAAAAACCTTTCATGCAAACGCTGGTTGACTTGGCGCGGACCGAAGGGCGGAGTCAACAAGCTGTCTCGGATACCACATGATGTAACGGCGAGACACAGCTGTTTTCAAACGAGAGAAAATTGGCAATTCGTCGTCGATTGTCCTGATATCTTATGGGTTGGTTTGGGTGCATCGAACCCTTGTCATTGTGTCTGCGATGTTGGATCGGTCCGTGGCGGAACCATTGGAAGTGGTTCTGTTTCCGGGTGAGATGTTCGGATGCTGGATGATTGCGTGTTGTTGTCGGGATGCGGTGGCGAGGACCCGACAGACTCCGCGGTGTCCGTTTGATACCCGCCCATATTGTCTATCTCGCGCCAATAGCTTCGTGCCTGATCGAAATCACGGTTCGCAAGGGCAATGACTGCCAATAAGGCAAGGTTTGCGGGCGTTCGATGGAGCGCGCAAGCTTGGCTGGCAAGTTGGAGCGCGTCTGTCCGGTTTCCGTGTTTGAGTGCATCGAGGCCACTCAGTCTGAAGTATTCGGCGGCGTGCTCGACACCAATGATTTGACTTAAATCGGTCTGGCAACGCGGACAGATGGGCTGGGCTACGTTCCGTTTGCCGCAAGTTGGACAGGTGATCATCGGATCAATCACTCGAGATAGAACAAGACGTCATCAAGTTCAGCTTGAAGTCTTTGGGCTTCGTCCATGTCTCTTGATTTAGCGCTGCCTTGATGTCTTTGATCAACTGCGTCATTTCCTCTTTCTCATCTTCTGGAGCTGACTTCAAGGCCGTCGTGGCACGCTTGACGGTATTCTTAAGTCATCGCCCAGTGAGTTGTTCCCGGTCGACGACAGGACCTCGACGATTCCGTCTTCAATCCTCATGACGGATACAATAAACGTTTCACCGCCGAGGTCGTAAACCAGGATTTTGCGCGGTTCATCGGAGAGACTCTCGTAGGTGAGAGCGGTTGCCGTTGGTTCATTGATTATCCGAACGATTTCGAATCCGGCGATTTCAACCGTGTCGCGTGTTGTCGGCCGTTGAACATCCGTGAAATAACCCGGAACCGTGATGGCGGTCTTTGAAACTGGATGCCCGAGAATGTCTTCGGTGTATTTGTGCAGAGTGGCGGGAGTACAGGTGGAAATTTTCTGGGGCATGTCGTTTGTGCCGCCCGTATTTACCGTTTGGTTTGAACCCGTTAACTGTTTGATGGACGGGATCGTTTTGTCGGGAGCTGCGACCGATTGGTTTCGTTCTTGCTGACCGACGGTGATGTTGCCAGCATCATCCAAGCCAACGCAGGACGGTAGGATCGTTTCATCTCCTTTGCGTACACTAACGGGTTGATCATTCTCAATGATAGCGACTTCAGAGTTTATAGTTCTGAGATCGATTTCAATAACAACGTCAGGTTCGTTCATAGGACTTTCGTGATTCTAAATTGATTCGATTAACGGCGACTTCCGCCACTCTGAGTATGTCATCGTCGCGCATGTAACCGGAGAGCAGTTCGTCTACGACCACGCCGTCCTTAACAGATGTATCGTGACGGGTTTCAATGGCTTGCATGCATTTCCCGTTAAATGGACAGCCAACGGTTTCGATCTTTACAACCTTAAATTTCTCCATGGTTGCCTGAAATTGGTCTATTGCCCGATCATACCCTTCAACAAGTCCTGAGATTCCACGTGGAGGTTTGCGAAGCAGGCTTCGTTGTTGACTTATTTTCTGAGCTGTTTCACGGCCATGAAGCATGCGGTCATTAAAATCCAAGAAACTCAATAGGCAGACGTTTTCGGCTTGGCGCGCAATGTCCGAGGCACAGTTGTCGAGGGTTTCCTCGCGTTTTCGCAGCAGGGCAAGAGCGGAGTCATAACGTTCGGCGGCTTGTCCGAGTTCGCGTCCTGCTTTGGATTGTTCATCGTTCTGAATACGCATTTCCTGACGGAGTGCGGTAAATTCCGCAAGCAAATCACGAAGATCGGGTTCTGGTGGTCGATTTTCGCGAACTTCGGATTCTTCGTCGGCAAATTGATCAATCCAAGAGCGAAAATCTCGTAAAATCCGGTTCTTCCAGTGGTCATGGTCATGGGCACTAGTCATCGATAACTCCCGAAGCTTCAATAAACGCGGTGAGGTTGGGATTGATATGTTCCTTTGATTGATTCGGTAAGAGTTTGTTCAGTGCGATGTGCCAGTCAGGTTCGGACCCGATGCCAAAAATGTTTGATTTAAGCTGGGAAAGTTGGTCTTTCAGCACTTTGTGTACCTCGATAATTTTTTGACTGAACTCGGGTTCCCTTGTCGGTGGATGACGTTTGATGGGCTTCAGGTAGCGCTTTCGGATTTTATAATCAGTGGCATCATGGGAAATTCCGGGGATCATGAAATAGGTCAGCATTATTGCGTAGCATCCTTTATCCGGTGTGGCGGATCGTTTCGTTGGATATCGTCAACGTGGCTGCACTTCCCCATCCAGAAGGCGCGTTTTGCGGGTCTTTTGCGCCTTGCGCACCCGCTTCACTGTCGTAGGACACTCAAGCACCTTCGCACTGTCCGTATCCGGTAGACTGCCTCCGTCACGGTTCCCATCTGCAAGCAACAGGATCTGCGCACGCGTTCGCAGGGTCCCGGGAGCCTGTGGCGTCCTCCACCCGATCCTGGAGAAACGACCGTTCCTCAGGACCCGGGTCACAGGATACACTGTCCGACCGTTCGGATTCATGGGTTCTGCCGCATATGTTGTATCCCATGCCTGCGTCGGTTTCTTCAACTTCCGTTCCGGTTCCTGCTCAGACCTATGGGAATTCTTTAATGTCTATGTGAGGCCACTCTATAACATTATGCCGAAGACATACAATGCTTTTCACTGTTTTAAACATGAATTCAATGTGGTTGGTATGCTCGGTGCAGGTCGCGAATCTAGCCTCCAAAGCGCTCGCGATGGCGCTGCGGGACCTGTCCGATCTTCGGGACGACCAGCATGGCTATCGGCCAGTCCTGTGCGATGCCTTCGTGGATCTCACACTGTGCGATGGCGCGTGTTACAAGATGACCAATTGGGAATCTATCGGGATGATGCCAGGCACGGACCGACCAGACCAGCGAAGGATTATTTCTGTTACATCCTTGGATCCTGACTGTCGCACTATGGCAACGCCGTTTTCTCGGCAGACTGGACGACAAATGTCCCGGACCCGAAGACGCAGGTCGCCTCGCAACACCTTGTACCGATACTTCGTTGATCAGACGATGTGATACCGATGGTAAAAGATGGTGACCGTCCGAATTATAAAGAGATTCGTTTATGCGGAAGGGAACCGACTGTAAGTCGGTGGGTTTTCTTCAACACATGGATACTAAACGGTACCCCAGTCTAAATAATGGTTGCGGGTTGCCGTTTTCCTTCCTATCCTAGGCTCAAGCTTCCCGGAGCCGCAGCATTTGGTAATTTCACCACCCCTGAGAGGTGGCAAGCGTTGGTCGTTGCGAGATGAGACTTCATGATTGATCTGACTGGTCGAGTGGCCCTGGTCACAGGGTCAGGTGCTGGCCTTGGAAAGCAACACGCCTTGCTGTTGGCGCAGCGTGGGGCGCGGGTGGCTATCAACGACCTGAACCTTGACTCTGCACAGGCGGTCTCTGACGAAATCACGACTGCCGGTGGGCAGGCGATGGCTATTGCGGCTTCGGTATCCGATTTTGGCGCGATCCAGGCGATGGCGGATGATGTTCTGGGCCAGTGGGGTCAGATCGACATCCTGATCAACAACGCCGGCATCCTGCGCGACAAAAGCTTCGGTAAAATGGATCTGGAAGACTTTCGGCTGGTGTTGGACGTGCACTTGATGGGGGCTGTGAACTGCACCAAGGCGGTGTGGAACCACATGCGCGAACGCAACTATGGACGCATTGTGATGACTACTTCATCCTCGGGGCT
Organism: Aestuariivita sp.; assembly: GCA_026710045.1. Lineage (GTDB taxonomy): Bacteria > Pseudomonadota > Alphaproteobacteria > Rhodobacterales > Rhodobacteraceae > JAPORY01. The sequence continues at coordinate 49,073 of JAPORU010000061.1, forward strand.
CTACGGTAATTTCGGGCAATCAAACTACGGGGCGGCCAAGATGGCGTTGGTGGGGCTGATGCAGACCCTGTCGATCGAAGGCGCGCGCAACAATATCCGCGTCAACTGTATCGCGCCCACTGCGGCGACGGCGATGACCGACGGTCTGTTGCCCGAAGCTGAGCTTGATTTGTTGCGGCCTGAACTGGTTAGTCCGGGCGTCCTCACACTGGTTCGCGAAGATGCGCCAACACGGATGATCCTCTGTGCCGGGGCCGGGGCGTTTGAAAGCGCCAATGTGACGTTGACCCAAGGGACCTTTCTTGGCGCAGGGTCCGACATGCCGGAACGTGTATTAGAAAATTGGGATGCGATCGTCGATCGAACCGACGAGGTCGTCCCACAATCCGGGCTTCATCAGGGTGATTTCGAACTCAATCATGCGGGATTGAGTCGCGAAAGAGCGTGATTATGCGTGACGCGGTTATCGTCTCGACGGCGCGGACCCCGATTGGTCGGGCTTACAAGGGTGCATTCAATGCGACACCAGCTCCATCTCTGGCCGCTCCCGTGCTGCGCGCAGCGGTTGAACGTGCCAAGATTGATCCCGGCTCGATTGACGACGTGATCCTGGGCTGTTCGCTGCCACAGGGACATCAATCAACAATCGGCCGGACAGCCGCGCTGCGTGCGGGCTTCCCTGTCACAGTGTCCGGAATGACCATGGACCGGCAATGTTCCTCTGGGCTGATGACCATTGCCACGGCAGCCAAACAGGTGATTGTGGACCGCATGGATATAGTGGTTGCGGGCGGTGTCGAATCCATCTCGCTGGTGCAGACAAACGATCTGCGGGTCGATTCCGACCCGGAGCTTCTGGCGATGCATGATGACACCTATATGCCAATGATCGATACGGCGGAAACCGTTGCCGATCGCTATGAAATTTCGCGGGATCGCCAGGACACCTATGGTCTGCAATCACAACAGCGCACCGCTGCCGCACAGGCGGCTTGCCGGTTTGATGACGAAATCATTCCCACAACGGCGACGAAGATCGTCGTGGACAAGGAAACCGGTATGACATCGACCGAGACGGTTATTCTGACTAGGGACGAAGGAAACCGGCCGGGTACGACCCTGGACGGGCTAGGCGGTCTGCGCACCGTGCGCGAAAATGGCTCGATCACCGCAGGCAATGCCAGCCAACTGTCGGACGGTGCCTCCGCTGCGGTGGTGATGGAAGCCAAACTGGCAGAGCGGCAGGGCCTTCAGCCGCTCGGACGGTATGTCGGCATAGCCGTCGCAGGTACCAAGCCCGATGAAATGGGTATTGGCCCCGTCTTTGCGGTTCCGAAACTGCTCGAGCGGTTCGGGCTTGGTGTCGAC
>JAPORU010000061.1:50514-53516 GCA_026710045.1 Aestuariivita sp.
CAGGCTCAACGTCAATGGTGGAGCGATTTCCATCGGGCACCCTTATGGCATGTCCGGTGCGCGCATGGTCGGTCACGCTCTGATCGAGGGTAAAAGACGTGGCGTCAAGTATGTGGTGATCACCATGTGTGTCGGCGGCGGCATGGGCGCGGCAGGGTTGTTTGAGGTTCTTTGATACCAACGACCTTGTCAGATGACTGGCCGGTCGAACTTTTGCTCTGGAGAGAGGACTTATGAGCAAACCTTGGCTTGCCACTTATGCTGATACTGTTCCGGCGGAGATCAATCCTGATGCCTATTCCTCGCTTAAGGAACTGCTTGTCGAAGCGATCGACACTTATGGTGACAAGATCGCGCTTCGCGGCGAAACCGCATCGCTCAGTTATCGGGATTGGGGCAAGCTTTCGCGGGACTTCGCTGCTTATCTGCAGACAGGGCTTGGTGTGAAAAAAGGTGACCGAATAGCCGTTATGGCGCCGAATATCATTTCGTTTCCGGTTGCCATGTTTGGCATTCTGACCGCTGGGGCCGTTCAGGTGAACGTTAACCCGTTCTACACTGTCGAAGAATTGCGCCACCAGCTGAATGATGCCGGGGTCGAGATCATTGTCGCCTTTGCCGAATCCCTGCAGACCCTCGCCGAGGTGATGCGTGATACGTTCATTCGCAGCGTGATCGTGGTTCACCGGGATGATATCGGTGATGGCGCTATTTCCACCAGCGTGGTCGAGCCTGTGATCGCTGATGCAGTTAAGTTTGCTGACATCTTGCGTGCCGGGCGTGAGATGGGTTTTGTACCGCCGGTTCTCAGTGGCGACGACCCGATCTTCTTGCAGTACACCGGGGGCACGACTGGGCTATCGAAAGGCGCGGTCCTGAGCAACCGCAATGTCGTTTCGAACATCATCCAGGTCATAGCTTTGCTGGAAAGCTCTTTCCGGCCTGGCGAAGATCTGGTCGTGACCGTTCTGCCGCTTTACCATATATTCGGCTTGACGGTGAATCTGATGCTCTTTGCGAAGCTTGGGGGTGAAAACCATCTGGTGGCTGAACCCCGAGATCTGGATCGCATCACCGATATCTTCCGCACATTTCCCGTCACGGCCACTTCTGGTGTAAACACGCTTTGGGCAAGTCTGGTAGAACATCCGGGTTTTGCGGAGTGCAATTTCTCGACCCTGCGTTTTGTCGCGGGCGGTGGTGCGTCGCTGTACAAAGCGACGGCAGAGAAATGGCACGCGGTGACGGGTGTGCATATCAATCAAGGCTATGGTATGTCCGAGGCATCACCGGTGGTCTCGACAAACCCCTACGCGTGGAAAGGGTACGTTACCCATTCCGGCCTGCCCCTGCCATCCACCGAGATGATCCTGCTGGACGACGCGGACCGTCCGGTTCCGCCGGGGGCACATGGCGAGATCTGCGTACGTGGTCCTCAGGTAATGAAAGGTTATTGGAACCGGCCTGAAGACACGGACCAGGCGTTCACCAAAGATGGTTTCTTTCGTACTGGCGATATTGGCGCGCTTGATGCAGAGGGTTTTCTGTCGATTGTGGACCGAAAGAAGGATATGGTTCTGATTTCGAGTTTCAACGTCTATCCGGCGGAGATCGAGGCCTATGTTTCGAAACTGGAGGGAATTACGGAATGTGCGGCCATCGGTGTGCCGGATGAAAAATCTGGCGAAGCTGTGATCCTCTATGTGTCGGTTAGCCCCGATGCGTCCCTTTCGCCAGATGACATCCGTGCGTTTTGCCGTAAGGGGCTTGCCGCCTATAAAGTCCCGAAGGAGATAAGGATTCAAAAGACTTTACCCAAATCGACCGTCGGTAAGATCTTGCGTCGCAAACTTCGGGACAGTCACGTAGCCTGACGCGAGGCCGAGACGGATACGGGGCCTGCAAACCACGGCACCTCCGCGCTTTCTCAACCTTGCGTTGCGACCGGATGCTCTAACCGAGTTGGCCAAATTTGCGGTTCAGTTTGCGCATGCCGCTGATCCAGCGATCGTAGTCTGTAGTTTTGCGACGCATGTAATTCAGAACCTGCGGATGTGGGAGGATCACAAAGGTTTCGGCGCGAATGGCGTCGATGCAGATCCGTGCCACGTCATCAGGTTCCATCATTCCGTCAATCGAGGCGACGTGATCTTCTTGGCCTCGTGTCATCTCCGAACGGACGGCCTGTGGGCAGAGGACAGAAACCTTGATCCCGTCATCGCCGTGGGTCATCGCGATCCATTCTGCCAAGCCAACGGCTGCATGCTTGGTCACGCCGTAGGACACGGCACCAAGCTGGTTGAGCAACCCGGCGGCAGAGGCGGTGTTCAGAAGGTATCCACCACCGCGTGCTGCCATAAGCGGTACCAGATGGCGCGCTGCCCAGGCATGGGCCATCACGTTGACATTCCACGTTTTCTGCCAGGCGTCGTTAGAAGTTTCGAGGCCGCCGCTGACAGCGATACCGGCGTTTGACCAGTAAAGATCGATGGGGCCAATGTCGCGCTCAATGGCATCGATCATCGCAGTGACCGGGATTTCCGACGACACATCGACCGTATAAGCGGTGCCACCGGTGGCTTTGGCAGTGGCCTCTGCGCCGGGGGTATCGCGATCAACACAGACTAGGTGCTTCACACCCTGTTCAGCAAAGGCGAAGCAAAGCGCACGGCCGATGCCGCTGGCCGCCCCGGTGATGACGCAGATCTTGCCCTTCAACTCCATCCGGTCAGCTCCACATATTGATGCCGCCACAGACGGTAATTGCCTGTCCCGTGATATAATTACTGCTGTCAGAGGCCAGAAACACCGCGATACCGCCGAAATCGTCGGGCACTCCGAGACGCCGCAAAGGGGTCGCCTCGGCCTGTTGGCGCTCGGTTTCGGGATCTTTCCAAAGCTCACGGGCGAAATCGGTCTTGATCAGGCCGGGGCAGATGGCGTTCACGCGGGTGCCATCGGGGCCAAGCTCCGCCGCCAGGTTCCGCACCAATCCGATCAAG
>JAPORU010000135.1:0-141 GCA_026710045.1 Aestuariivita sp.
CCGCAAACGCCCGCGAAAACGTCGCCTCGCCCGGTATCTCCGAACGGCGCGACCACCCGCACGGACGGCGAAGGGTCGGGTCCGCATGCACACGGTCAAGAAGATCCCGCGTGGTCGGCATGTTCCAGACCGCCTTCGCGA
>JAPORU010000135.1:151-11880 GCA_026710045.1 Aestuariivita sp.
GCGCCTGCTTTCGGCCGGAAGAAGCGCCTCCGGCGTGGCGAACTCAAGCACGGTAACAAGCTTGCGGTGGCGGTCGGAAAGCGGACCGGGAATTTCCGTGAGGGCGGGGAGCAATTCCTCTTGAAACCGGCACCAGACATCGGATATGGTGTTGGCAATGGGCATGGCGGGGTCTCCCTTCGCGTATTTTGTTGTTTGGTAACCCCATTATACCACGGAGAGACCCCAAGGCCCAGGAAAATTGCAAAAGAAAATGCCCGATTTGGGCAACAGATTCACTCGACATCATAATTTTGCAAGCTGCTCAGAAGGTATTGGATGTATGAAACTTAGATGCGCGAAATATCGTCAGATTCCTTTCGACCATTTGGTAGAGAGCGGCATCATCGCGAAAGACACGTTCCATGATTGTTGAGATTGACGGAAAAATATTCATGCAGAATCGCGACGGTATATCTCGTATTGAATTGTTGGCGTTAATCTGATATGTATATCCTGATTTTGAACACTATATTCTGAGCTATTTGTGATGAATTTCACGAAATTCGAGGCATTTTTGATACCGAAACTGTTGGGTGGCACGCCGGTTTCAGAGAAGCTACAATAGAGTACAAATAATGGATCACGCGTCCCACAACAAAATTGTAAGTTTCATCTGGTCGATCGCTGATGATTGTCTGCGTGATGTATTTGTTCGCGGCAAATACCGCGATGTCATTCTTCCGATGTTCGTTCTGCGTCGATTGGATTGTCTGCTGGAACCGACAAAACAGGCAGTCCGGGACGAAGTGAAATTCCAAACGGATGATGCTGGTTTGACCGAACTGGACTCAACAGGTTTGCAGGAAGCGTCGAACTATGTGTTCTACAACATATCGGAATGGACGCTGAAATCGCTTCTTGGTAACCCGTCGCAGCTAGAAGCGAACATGGATGCTTACCTCAATGGTTTCAGTGATAATGTGAAAGAGATTATCGACAACTTTGATCTCCGCACTCAAATACGGAAAATGCTTGCGGCAGATGTTCTGTTCGACGTGATTGAAAAATATGTGTCTGTAGACATCAATCTCATGCCAGACGACAAACGCGGTCCTGATGGTGGAATCCAACCTGGGTTGACCAATCTGGGCATGGGATATGTCTTTGAGGAACTCATCCGTAAGTTTAATGAAGAGAACAACGAAGAGGCAGGTGAACACTTCACGCCGCGGGATGTGATCAAGCTGATGACTCATCTTCTGTTTAATCCCGTCAAGCACGATCTACCACCGGTACTGACTGTTTATGACCCGGCTTGCGGGTCCGGTGGTATGCTGACGGAAGCGCAGAATTTCATCACCGATCCCACCGGTGGGATTAAGTCTACCGCCGATGTATACATCTATGGCAAGGAAGTGAACCCGGAGACCTTCGCCATCTGTAAATCCGATATGATGATCAAGGGCAACAATCCTGCGAACATCAAACTCGGCTCAACGCTTGCCACCGATGACTTCTCAACCATGACGTTTGATTTCATGCTGTCGAACCCGCCCTACGGCAAGTCATGGAAAACGGATCAGAAATATATCAAGGATGGCAAAGAGGTTCTTGACCCTCGCTTTCAGGTCAATCTTAAGAATTATAATGGCGAGGTCGCGACCTGTGACGCCACGCCACGCTCATCGGATGGCCAACTTCTCTTCCTGATGGAGATGGTCGACAAGATGCGGAAGCTGGCCCACAACCCGCAGGGGTCGCGGATTGCATCGGTTCACAATGGGTCGTCGCTCTTCACTGGCGATGCTGGCGGAGGTGAAAGTAACATTCGCCGATATTTGATCGAAGAAGATATGGTTGAGGCGATCATCCAGCTTCCACCTAACCTGTTTTACAATACCGGCATCACCACCTACATTTGGGTTGTGACCAACAACAAACCCACCCACCGCAAGGGTAAGGTTCAGTTGATTAATGCGTCAGAGATGTATACCAAAAGACGCAAGAACTTAGGCAATAAGAACTGCGACTTGAGTGATCAGCACATCGACACGATCACCAGCTTGTACATGTCATTTGTGAATAAAGACGTATCCAAGATCTTCGATAACGCCGATTTTGGGTACTACAAAGTCACCGTGGAACGCCCCCTACGAAAGAAGGCGCAGTTTATGCTGGACCGTGTCGCAACTCTACGCTTCACCACCGGCATGCCGGTGGTGATGGGTTGGCTTTACAGCAAGTATGGAAAGGAGGTTTACAGCACAAACCTCAAGGACCATAAGCAAGCCGTTCAGGAGTATCTGGAGCGGGAGAACATCACCCTTTCGCCAAAGAACCGCAAAGCATTGCTTGATCCCAAGACATGGCAGGCACAGAAGGACCTGATGGACGAAGCCGAACGGCTGATGGTCGCCATCGGGCAAGACATGTTCGACGACTTCAACGTATTCAAGGCTAAGGTTGACGCCGATCTCGCAGCTCGCAAGGTGAAACTGTCCGCCGCCCAGAAAAACCAAATCCTGAATGCTGTGTCCTGGCGAGATGAGAACGCAGCCAAGGTTATCAAGAAGGTGCATAAGCTGACCGGTTCCAAACTGGATGATCTGCTGACCAAGCTTGACGCCACCATAGATGAACTGCCCGATCACGGATACTGGCCGACGGGAATCGCTGCTGAATATATCGAATACGAGCTGGACAAAGATATGCGCGATAGTGAGAACGTACCACTTAAAGATGACATCCATGCTTATTTTCTACGGGAGGTGCGTCCGCATGTGGACGATGCTTGGCTGGACATCTCGTCAGTGAAGATCGGCTATGAGATCAGCTTTAATCGTCATTTTTATCAACACAAACCGCTGCGCGATCTGAACGAGGTCGTCCAAGATATTCTGGAGCTCGAGAAGGAAACCGAAGGTCTCTTGAAGCAGTTGGTCAGCCTCACCGGTGAGGAGGCTTGATTGATGCAAGAGATCAAAGGTTATGATCGGTCGATCCAAGAATTGTTATCTGGCGGTAGCTACGGCATCGACTACTACCAGCGTGAAACAAATGGGGTCGCAAACAGCTTCAGGAACTCTTGGAAGACCTGACGGGGCGTTTCCTCGAGAGCTATCAGCCAGGCGATGCCGCAAAGGAGGTGGCACACTACGGGCATTACTTCCTTGGATCGGTGGTTGTGAGTCAGAATGACGAAGTGCGTCACATTGTAGATGGGCAGCAAAGAATGACTTCATTATCAATTCTGCTCATTTACTTGAACAATCTCCAGAAGGGACGTCACCAGAAAGTCTCGATCCAGTCGATGATTTACGCGGACGATTTTGGCGAGAAAAAGTTCAAGATGGATGTGCCTGAACGCAATGACTGCATGGAAGCATTGTTCAACGAAATACCGTTTAACACCGATGATACTTCAGAGTCCGTTCGTAACCTGGCAGCCCGATATCAAGACCTTGGTGAATTGTTTCCCGAAGAACTACAAGGCGATGCATTGCCGTTGTTTATTTACTGGGTAATCCGCAAAGTGAAGTTAATTGAAATCATCGCGTACGCTGATGAAGATGCCTACACAATTTTTGAAACAATGAATGATCGGGGTTTGTCTTTGACGCCAACTGACATGCTCAAAGGGTATCTGCTTGCAAACATTGATAACGCCGAGAAAAGGCTCGAAGCTGATAGGCTGATAAAGAAGTACTTAGCCCGTTTTGCGGAATTCAGCAAAGAGACAGATGCAGATTTTTTCAAGGCCTGGCTCCGATCCCAATACGCTCAAAAAATCAGGGAACGTAAAAAGGATGCCAAACCGGAAGACTTTGATTTGATCGGAACCGAGTTCCACCGCTGGGTTCGCAATCATGCAACCTCATTGGGTTTACACGACAGCAGTGATTTCTATCGCTTTGTGATGCGTGATTTGCACTTCTATGCTGGGTACTACATTCGGCTGCTGAACGCTGCCACCAAAAGGACTGAAGAACTGGAGAGTGTCCGATATAACGCAGATGCAGGATTTACACTCCAGCATCACGTTATGTTAGCTGTTGTCACTCCCGAGGACGCCGAACAGACAGCCATTGCTAAAATGCGTGTCGTGTCTGATTTTCTTGATAGCTGGCTTAATCTTCGGTTCTGGAATTCCAAATCCAACAGTTATTCAACGATGTCGTACGCTGTATTCCTTGTGATCCGTAGCATCAGAGGAAAGTCGTTAGAAGACATACGAACCATCCTTCGCGATCAGTTGACGAAAGAGATGGAAGAAATCGACTTTTCCACCCCGGTCGACCTGAGCCAGTTTACCGCCAAAGCCATCCACCGGCAGTTGGCTCGGTTCGCTGATTGGTTGGAACGACAATCTGGTCAACCTGGACACTACGAGGAGTACATCGTTCGTTCCGGTAAGAACGCCTTTGAGATTGAGCATATATGGGCTAACCATTATGACCGGTTCAAGCACGAATTCGATCAGCAGAGCAATTTCAACCAATGTCGCAATCTCATCGGGGGACTGTTGTTGTTGCCGAAGAAGGTCAACGCCAGTCTCAATGATATGACTTATGAGAAGAAACTTCCGCACTACCTGAAAGAGAATCCACTGGCCCAGTCGCTGCACAAAGATTTCTACCTCCACCACCCTGGTTTCTGGAAGGCGATCAACAAGCACTCCCTGCTATTCCATTCACACGAAAGCTTCACCAAAGCTGACCTTGAGGAACGCTCACAGTTGTATTGTCAACTCGCCGCTCTGATCTGGTCGCCTGACCGTCTTCTTAATGGGGATGAAGTGTGATGTTGGATGAACAGCAGAAGTACGAAAGCTATATGGACAGTGGAATTCCGTGGATCGGAACGGTTCCCGCAGACTGGTTCTGGGAACGCGGGAAATGGCACCACAGATATCGGAAAATTCTAAATTCTGATGGATCCAATGAGAATGTTCTTTCCTTAACGCTCAGAGGCGTCGTTAACAACGACCCGTCGAATCCTGAAGGTTTGGTTCCAAGTGATTACCGCACCTATCAGTTATTCGATAAAGACGACCTCGTTTTCAAGCTGATTGACCTTGAGAACGTCAAGACTAGCCGCGTCGGATTGGTACATGAGAATGGGATAATGAGTTCGGCATACATTCGACTGACGCCAGGATCATGCACGAATTCCCGTTTTCTGTATTTCTTCTATTACTCGCTGTACCAAGCAGAGGTCTTCAACAAACTTGGTGCTGGCGTGCGGTCTACCCTAAACCAGACCGATCTGCTCGATCTCCCAGTTCCAATTATCGACCTCGCCACCCAGAACCGCATTGTGAATTTTCTCGACGCGAAAACCGCTGAGATTGATTTGGCGATTACCAAGAAGCGGCGATTGATTGAGTTACTGAAAGAGCAAAAGGCCATCCTGATCAACCGGGCCGTGACCAAGGGCCTTAACCCCGACGCCCCCATGAAGGATAGCGGCGTGGACTGGATCGGTGAGATGCCGGCTCATTGGGATGCACTACGGCTTGAGACAATCGCTACTTACAATGATGATACAGTCAACGAGCGGCAGTATCGATATCGCTCAATAAAATATGTAGACATATCAGCGGTCGACGCGGATTCAAATCAGTACACTTATGAAAAGCAAGCGTTTGTAAATGCACCGTCGCGAGCTCGCCGCTTAGTTCAAAAAGGTGACACAATTATTTCGACAGTTCGTCCGTACCTAAAGGCGGTGGCTACACTATTGCAGGCAGACCCCGATTTGGTCGTATCTACAGGATTTGCCGTAGCAAGGCCAAAGCAGGGTACGGATGCGAGCTTTCTTGGTTATGTACTCCGCAATGATTTGTTTATTGGTGAGGTCGTTAGTAATTCAGTAGGTGCAAGTTATCCCGCCATTAATGCGTCAGACCTTTTTAAAATTAAAATACCGGTCCCCGACCTCGCCACCAAGAACCACATCGTGCGTTTTCTTGACGAGAAAACCGCTGAGATTGATACGGCAATTACCAAAGAGCGTCGATTGATTGACCTGCTGAACGAATTCAAACAAACCCTGATCGCCAATGCGGTCACGGGGAAAATCAAGATTTAGTGTGGGAGTTTAGGTATGGTCAGCGAGGCGAGCGAAAAAGCCCTCGAGGACTCAATTGAGGCGGCATTTCTGGCGGCTGGCTATATACAAGGCAGCAACCAGGATTTTGACGCGGAACTGGCACTCGACATCAAACAATTTTGGACATTCCTTGAAGCCACACAGTCGGACGAACTCGACAAACTGAGACCCTATGGCGATTGGCAGAACCGGGTGCTCAATCGTCTCAACAACAAGATCGGGAAGGACGGTCTCCTTACCGTTCTGAAAAAAGGTTTGAGTGTTGATAGTGCCCATCTCAAGCTGCTCTATCGTTTGCCCTATAATACTCTGAACCCCGAAGTCGAGCGGTTGTTTAAAACCAACATCTTCTCGGTTACACGGCAGGTGCATTTCTCCAGCACCACACCGATGGACTCGGTCGATATGGTGCTGTTTATCAACGGCCTACCCGTTGTGACCATGGAACTCAAACAACCGTGGAAGGGCCAGACCGTCCACCACGCGCGCCGGCAGTACCAAAACCGCGATTACCGTGAACCTCTATTCAAATTCGGTCGCTGTTTGGTGCATTTTGCAGTGGATACGCAAGAAGTGTCCATGGGCACCAAGCTCGCTGGGAAGAACACTTTCTTCCTCCCGTTCAACAAGGGCGATGGTCATGGCAAGGGCAACCCGATTAATCCTGTGGGTCACAAAACCGCGTACTTGTGGGAAGAAGTTCTGGAAAAGCGGTCGCTGACCAACATTATTGAGCACTTCGCGAAGATCGTCACGGAAGAGAATAAAGAGACTGGTAAGAACGCCAAGACACTTTTCTTTCCCCGATATCATCAGTTGGATGTCGTGCGGCAAGTGCTCAATGATGTAAAATCGAATGGCGTGGGGCACCGATATCTGATCCAGCACTCGGCAGGGTCAGGCAAATCAAACTCCATCACTTGGCTCGGGTATCAATTGATCGAGACCTATAACGCCGACGGTACGGCTAACATCTTTGATAGCGTGATTGTGGTCACGGATCGGCGGATTTTGGACAAGCAACTGAAAGACAACATCCGCGCGTTCTCAGAGGTCAAGAACGTTGTTGCCCATGCCTACAACTCTGCCGAATTGAAGAGTGCGTTGGAGAACGGCAAGAAGCTTATCATCACCACGATCCAGAAATTCCCATGGATTCTCGATGGCATCTCCGACCTGTCCGATCGCAAATTCGCGGTGATTATTGATGAAGCGCATTCCTCGCAATCTGGCAGTGCTGCCGACAAGATGAATGAAGCCATTAGCGGCAGTAGCGACGAGGATGAGCCGGAAGATCTGCAAGATAAGATTTTGGCGGCGATGGACCGCCGGAAAATGGGAAACAACGCCTCGTTCTTCGCTTTCACCGCGACGCCCAAGAACACCACGCTGGAACGCTTTGGGCGGCAGACAGCAGAAGGTCAATTCGTGCCATTTCACCTATATTCGATGAAGCAGGCGATTGAGGAAGGCTTCATCCTCGATGTGCTGAAGAATTACACCACCTACAGAAGCTACTACGAGCTTCAGAAATCCATCGAAGATAACCCGGAGTTCAATACCAAGAAGGCACAAAGCAAGCTGCGGAGCCATGTCGAAGCCCATCCCGCCACAATCAAATCTAAAGCTGGGATCATGCTTGACCACTTCCACGAAAGTGTGGTGCGGCCCCGAAAACTGAAGGGCAAAGCACGAGCCATGGTGGTCACTCGAAACATTGAGTCCGCCATCTGGTATTTCCTTGCCATTAGGGCGTCTTTGAAGTCCACGGGAAACCGGTACAAAGCTGTGGTGGCCTTTACGGGAAAGAAGCTGGTCGATGGAGTGGAGTATACTGAGGACATCTTGAACGGTTTCTCGGGCAACGACATCGCGAAAAAGTTCAAAGACGACGAGTACCGCATCCTGGTGGTCGCCAACAAGTTCCTGATGGGCTTTGATGAGCCGATGCTAACCACGATGTATGTGGACAAAAAATTGCAAGGTGTGTTGGCGGTGCAGTCGCTATCGCGGCTTAACCGGTCGAACAGGAAACTGGGCAAGGAAGAGAGCTTCATCCTCGACTTCCACAACACGGTCGAGGACATCAAGGAGGCGTTTGATCCGTTCTACACGTCAACCGCTCTGAGTCAGCCAACCGACGTGAATGTGTTGCATGATCTAAGGGATTATCTGGATGATACGGGCATTTACGACTGGGACGAGGTGGTTCAATTCAATCAACTGTTCTTCGATGGTGCTGAACCCGATCAACTCGCACCGATCCTAGATAGGGCTGCAGGCCGGTTCAACGAACGAGGAAATGACGAGAAGATCGACATCAAGATCAAGTCTAAACAGTTCGTGAAAATCTACGCTCAGGTGGCTTGTATCATGCCGTTTGACAATGCGAATTGGGAAATGCTGCATTGGTTCCTGAAGTTCCTGATCCCTGAAATGAAGGTCAAGGATAACGATGAGTCAAGAATCGACGGATTGCTGGAAAGTGTAGACCTAACCACCTATGGCCTGGAGCGGGTAAAGATCGGTCATACGATCGATCTAGACGTCTCGGACAGTGAGATTGACCCGCCAAATCCAAATCCCCGCGGTGCCCATAATGACCCGTATATAGACCCTTTAGATAAGATCATTGCCGACTTCAACGAACGCTATTTCCATGGCTGGGAGGCAACCTTGGAAGAAAAGCGGATTAAGCTGATCAGCATCTCGAACCTTGTTAAGAAAAATCAAGCTTTCCAAGAGAAAGTTGTGTCAAACCCCGATGAACAAAACCGTCGTATAGCCGCCGAGAAAATGTTTCAAGCGGCCATGCACCAAGAACGCAAAAGAGAAATAAATCTTTACAAAAAGTATGTCTCAGATGACGATTTCAGATCAGGTTTTCATGAAGTCCTGTTTCGCGTGATGGATCAGGAATTGAAATCGAACTCCAGCCCTGTCGCAAGGTAGCGTTCAATCGCGGCAATTTGCATCCATTGTTGATTGCGACTGGCATTGCTCACGGCGAGTTGACCCGGTTACAATGCATCAACGGTTCAGATCCCGAACAAGTTTTGCCGCGACAAGATCAAATGGTCCCTTCTAAAATTCCTTGCACATAATGTGATCGCGAGTTTGATGTTTTGTCTTTCTGACATAACCCCCAGCAACAAAATCAGGGGTATTTATACTCTACCATAGGCTTGCGAACCAATGACAGTCCGCCCAAAAATATGATGCTAAGTTCCCTCCCACCCTCGGCCTTAGGGCTTGAGTGATGCTTTCGGGTCCCCGTGAACTGGTAAGTGCTGAGCAGACGTACGGCTGTTTCCTACACGAATATCTTGCTCGAAACGACAAGGCGCATCGTTCGGCCAACGGGTCGGTAAGCGGATGTTCATCGCCATTCTATCTGGCCAAGTGCCCGGAACCGATATCAAGTTAGGTCGGATTATTGATGGCCAGCATCAGCACCGACCTGGTTGGGATTTGACGTTTTCGGCGCCGAAATCTGTATCGTTAGAAGCCCTCTACCATGGACGCCGCGCGGTCATGCATGCTCATGATGCGGCGGTGCGGGTGACCCTTGATTGGATCTAGAATGATTATCTCCAAACTCGCGGCTATGGTCTCGCGACGGGTCGCCGACCTCGAGAGGCCGCCAACGGGATGATTGCGGCGACATTCCGACATATGGCGAGCCGAAACAACGATCCGCAACTCCATACGCATGCAGTGGTTGCAAACATGACACGCAATGAAGACGGTGTGCCGGGCGTAGCATTGAGCCAACTCTCTTGAAGCGACATCGCCGCTTGTACGGTGCCTGGTACCGTAACGATCTCGCACGAAGATTACGCGAATTTGGCTATGAATTAACGCCGACCATGGTCGGCGGTCTGCCCAGCTTCGAGATTGCTGACTGGTCGCGGGACTGGCTGGAGGCTTTCTCGACACGACGACAGGATATTCTTGACTATATTGCCGATACAGGTCGTGCCTATACAACAGCAAATGCCCAAGCCGCTGCGCTTGCCACCCGTGGTGCAAAGCAGGAACCCGTTCAGAATGAACTCATTAAACTTTGGCGTCAGCGAGCAGAGAGTCGCGGTCTTGTGCTTGGTTCGACACGTGATCGACGAAAGACCTCCAAAACTCAATCTGAGATGATCTTCCCTTCTAAAGAAAAACGATTGTCACCCCTTGAGGCGGTTTGGCAGGCGATGCAACATCTTGAAGAACGCCAAAGCCTCTTTTGTCGTAGCGATCTGCTTGCTGCAGCGTTAGGCCGGGATCTAGGTCGCCATACCCATGAGGAATTGGACGCCGCCATTGACCGTATGCAGCAAGATGACCATCTCGTAGCCACAACTTCCGGTGATTTCACCACTCGCGCCACCTTACGGGCGGAACGTGCAGTGATCGCCACCTTGCAAACGGAACGAGCGGAACAACTGGCCAATGTACAAGATGTCATTACAGACCTGAACACCACATCGCTGACCGATGGTCAAAAAGACGCGGTGCGCACCATTCTTTGTTCACACAACCAGGTCGTTGGCGTGCAAGGGTTTGCAGGCACAGGCAAAACCCGCATGTTAAAAGAGGTTGTTCGCCTGGCCGGCGATCGCCCGGTGATCGGGTTGGCGCCGTCCTCAGCCGCTGCTCGTGTGTTGAGCCTGGAAACTGGTATCAGCACAACCACGTTGCAATGGGTGCTTGCAAGGTATGGTTTTTAGAAGAAGGACCAGCACTTGAGGAAGCTCGCAAACAGTTTGAAGGCGCCATCGTTGTTGTGGATGAAGCTTCGATGATGGGTACCGTACAAATGCGCGATCTGCAACGCCTCGCACAGCGGCTGGGGGCAGCGCGGCTGGTGCTTGTTGGTGATCGGCTTCAATTGCGCTCTGTTGAGGCAGGGCAACCCTTTCGACTTTTGCAAGACGCTGGGATGGAAACAGTCTATATGGATGATGTGCTCCGCCAACGTTCGATCAATCTCAAGACCGATTGCTGGAGATGCTGACCTTGCGGTTCAGAGCCTTGGATCAGACGTTCGAGAAGTCCCACCCGATCGATTAGCAGAAACAGCGGCTCAACTCTGGTTGACGCTTCCCCCGGAGGCACGCCAGCGCACGATGATCTTAGCACCCACCAATGAGCAACGGGAGGCGATCACCGCCACCTTGCGTAAAGGACTGGCGGAGGAAGGCTTACTCACAGGTCGGGCCTTGCAAATTGAGCGTCTCATCGACCGTCGTCTCACGCGTATTCTGGCCGCTGATCCGTTAAGTTATCATCCCGGCGACATTGTTGTTCCTCACAGAGATGTCTACGGGAGCAAGAAAGACGAGGCCTGGCGGGTGACCGCCCGTACATCAGACTGGATCACATTGGAACGTCGAGGGGTCACAGGAGGGTTTAAGCCGTCAGGGAATGCCGCGCAGGGAGCGATCGATTGGCCGAAAACGCCTGCGCATTCGCCTGGAGGATGGCCGTCGATTGACTCCGCGAGTGGACGGGGATTAGCTCCGGCACATTGACCATGCCTAGTGCTTGAATTTATTCATTTGATTCCATTTCCTGGAGCCTCCTGTGACCCCGCTTCCAGGACTCCACGAGATCCTCCGGGCTGCGGCTCCAACGGAACGGCC
>JAPORU010000086.1 GCA_026710045.1 Aestuariivita sp.
CCCCGAAGAAAAACCGAACGCTTCCGCGCACCTTTGACCGAGACGCCTATCGGGACCGGCACCGGATTGAGACTGTCTTCTGCAAGATCAAGGCGTTCCGGGCGATTGCGACGCGGTATGACAAGACCGCATCCCGCTTCGCGGCGGGCATTCATCGGGTTGCAGGAATCATCGCCGCACGATAGATGTCAACGGACCCTAATAAGAACCTCGGTCAAGCCCGCACAAAAAGCCTTCCGCATGTGAAATCTCACGCAGTATTGACCGTTCGTTGGCACAGCTTTCGCGCCGCCCTCTAAACCTAATTATCACCAGCTCAACATACTTTCCAATACCGGCCTTAAGCACTTGACCGGACATTTCTGTCACGACGACGACTGGCATTGTCTGCTTCATCCGTGACCATATTCAATGTCTCTTCCAAACTCAATCGAAGCCGAGAGATATCCGAATCAGAAAGCCGATGCGGCACGGTCTCTGTCCACTCACGACACATCACCACACCGCGCGTCCACGGAAGTGGCAACATCAAACGATCCCACGTTGGCAACCTTAAAACCCAATTAGCCGAAAACGAGACGGCGAATACACGGGCCTGCGACACACGGGCCCACATCAATGGCACCGTAGTTGCAGTTCGGACGGGGCCTTTCGGACCATCTGCAGCAATACCGATTGATGACCCCGCCTTTAGTCGTCGCAATATTTCTCTGGAAAGAATGATATTTCGGCGATTGCTTGCTAAAGGAACGGTATCAAAGCCAAAGCGATTGAGCACCTGTCCAGCCAAGCGACCCGCACGTTTCGCGGTCGTCAAAGAAGAAATCAAACCAAGATGTACCGGAAAGGCATAACCGGCCATGATCAATCTCTGATGCCACAACACCATGATCACCGACTCATTGCGAGCGACACAAGCGTCCAACTCCTCAAAACCAATACGTTCAAAATGGGACGTTCTGTATGCAAACCGAACATAATCAGCAAATGCATCTTCAACACGACGATTGATCGTTGGATTATCCATGATGCGTTTGCGAACGTTCAACATCAGGCCATCAATAGAGAAACCGCGCTCCGCATTCAAGCCAAACGACGTTCGCAGGTCTGCACTGGGTTTCGACGTTGCCAAAGTCCCAATTCAAGGGCAATCATTTGGAAATTGATAACCGCGATGGCGCCCGTCGTAACCATCAAGACGATACACACTGGACCAGAGCAGAAGCAGTTTGAAGAACGCCAAAATTTCACCCTATCTCATACAATTGACAAAGAACTCCTCCTAGAGGCTATCCCTGCATAAAGACATTGAACGAACATCCGGCAATCCACCTTCGCAAAACAAAGTTCCACACATTGCCGGAATCCTCGCCAACCGAATTAACACAGGGGTTCGACTCACCTGCCTAAGCGCAATATCGAGAACACATACGATCCAACCACGCACGGCTTCAAGCGAAATTGTTTCTCTCTTTCAACACTACACAATCGCCTGTATCATGAGCAACAACCTACATTAACATCTATGTTGCACCAACATAAATCGATGAGTGTCCACAGATGTCCGATCACGACAATTCACTATCTGAGCCTGTTTCTGTCCCACTTGTTACAGAACCATGGGGTATGATGCAAACCCTGCAAGCGGTTCGGCAGAATGTTCTGTCCATCATTCCGCAAATCGCTACCAAGCAGCCAATCGTATCCGGCAAAATGATAAAACGATGGCACATGGTTACCGATCCCGAAGCTCTCCGTCGAGTCATGCTCGAAAAACTGGACAACTATCCAAAATCAGAAGTTACAAAAAACCTGCTACGACCAGCCATTGGTGAATCGCTTTTTATTGCAGAAGGCGCACATTGGCGGTGGCAACGCCGCACTGTAGCGCCCGTATTTTCGCAACGCAATGTACTCAATCTTGCCCCGATCATGTCAGCGGCGGCCGAACGCAGCGCCTTAAGACTTGCACGATATGGCACGAATCGAGCGATAAACATGTTCGATGAGATGATCACTGCAACCTTTGATGTCATTGCTGATGTGACCTTCTCCGGCGATGGATCCTTTGATCGCAACGCCGTTCACTCAGTAATTGAAGCCTACATCGGAGACGCCGCCAAGGTATCGTTATTCGACATGCTTGCCCTTCCAAACTGGATTCCCCGGCCCGGCCGTATCCTGTTCGGGCAAGGACTCAAGAAAACCAAGGGCCAAGCAGATAGGGTTATTGAAGAACGCCGCAAATATCACGGAAACAAAATACCCGACTTGCTCGACTTGCTTCTCGATGGAGAAGACCCAAAAACGAAACGAAAAATGAACACGGCAGAATTGCGTGAGAATCTGTTAACCTTTATCGTAGCCGGCCATGAAACAACAGCGTTGTCACTCAGTTGGTCACTTTATCTCTGTGCCTTCGACAGCAATGTTCAGGAACGTGCTCAAACAGAAGCACGTGCGGTTCTTTCCGATGGACGCGTTGCAACCGGAGAAGACGTCGCGAGACTCCCGTTCATCCGCCAAGTCATTGATGAGGCGCTACGACTGTATCCCCCAGCCGGAATGGTTTCGCGTAATGCCGTCGCAAGAGACGAACTCTGTGGTCGGACGATACGTCCCGGCGACATCGTGATCCTGCCCTTCTATGCCTTGCATCGCAATGAACTCCTCTGGGATCATCCAAACAAATTTGACCCAGATCGGTTCGCGGATCGCAAGTCAATCGAGCGATTCTCCTATCTTCCTTTCGGCGATGGCCCACGTATTTGCATTGGGGCAAGCTTTGCCTTGCAAGAGGCGGTCATCATTCTCGCCACTTTGCTGTCGCGATTCAGATTTACACCCATTCCGGGACGTGATCCAAAGCCTGTAATGATCTTGACATTGCGGCCGGAAGGAGGAGTTTGGCTGAAAGCAGAACCGGTATGAGACAAATCCACGCTCTCATTTGAATGTATTTGAACTTGGAAATCCATGCGGGGGACGTTTACCAACATGTCCCCGTGTACCAAGCCAGTGGGAAAGATCACGCTCATGCCGCTCTTTTCCACCGCCCATTGTCCACTTTATACCCTTGTTCCAGTGAAAGGTCATCAAATCTGATAATCCACCATCGGCCACTTCCTGGAAACGAAGCTGCCCTTTTGAAGTCGATGATTTAGGGTACTTTTGAAGGCGGACACCCTTGCCACGGGTCATCTCCGGCACATCAGAAACAGGAAACACCAAAAAGACACCACTCGTCGATACAATGGCCACATGGTCACCGTCGACACGTGCAGACACAACGGCCTGATCACCGTCGGACAGGTTCAGCACCTGTTTACCCGATCGCGTTTGAGCAACAACGTCATCAGTGCCGATCATAAATCCATTACCCATCGCAGAGGCAACAATTAACCTCTCATTCGCATTGTACACGAAAAGATCCGCGATGTCCGCTTCGTTTGGCAGATCGACCATTAATCGTATAGGCTCTCCCATCCCTCGACCGCCCGGGAGGTTCGCCACACTCAAGGAGTAGAATCGACCATTCGTTCCAAAAAGCAACAGTTTATCACTTGTCTTCGCGTGTATCAAAAAACATGGACCATCCCCATCTTTGAATTTCAGCTCACGACCGGTATCGATATGGCCGGCCATGGTCCGCACCCATCCCTTCTGGCTGCAGACAACAGTGATCGGGTCCCCTTCAAAGACCATATCCAAAGACTCTTCATCACCGACCTCTTCAAAGGATGTACGTCGCAAACCACCAGCGTAGGACTTTCCAAAATTCTTCTTCGTTTCCTTAATCTGATCGGCAATTTTCTCCCATTGCTTTTGCTCAACATTTAGGAGATCCTCCAATGCTGCATTTTCCTCCATCAACGCATCTTCTTCACGCCGCAACTCCATCTCTTCCAATCTTCGAAGACTGCGTAATCTCAGGTTGAGAATACCATCCACCTGGTTCTCGTTCAGTGACCCCTCTCCCGCACCGGGAGAAACATAGTCATGCTCAGACGTCGCGCGAGGATACTCTGTGCGCCAATCTTCACGCATCAGAGCAGCCTTGGGATTGTCATCATACCGAATAATCTCGATAACCCGGTCCAGATTATTGAAGACGACCAGGAACCCTTCGATCAATTCAAGCCGATCATTGATCTTCAATAGACGATGTTGTGACCGACGGATGAGAATGTCGCGGCGAAACTCCAGGAATTCTCGCAACACCTCCTTCAAGGAACAGACCTTTGGCGTTAATCCATCGATCAAGACATTCAAATTCAGGGAAAATCGCACTTCCAGATCGGACATACGATACAGCATGTCCATCAAGACATCCGGTGGAACATTTTTGGATTTCGGCTCCAAAATCAAACGGATATCATCCGTACTCTCATCCCGGACATCTGCAAGAACAGGAATTTTCTTGCCTTGAATCAGCGCCGCAATCTTCTCGATCAATTTTGATTTCTGAACTTGATAGGGTATCTCGGTGACCACAATCTGCCATTGCCCGTGATGCAGTTTCTCCAACTCCCACCGACAACGCACTCGAAAGGATCCGCGACCCGTGCTGTAGGCTTCTGCGATTACCGCCGGATCATCAACAATAATTCCGCCTGTCGGAAAATCCGGACCCTGTACAAATTTAAGGAGTGTTCCCTCGCGCGCATCCGGTGTCTTGACGAGGTGCAGACACGCGTCACACAGTTCGGCTATATTGTGCGGAGGAATATTGGTCGCCATGCCCACGGCAATTCCCGACGCACCATTTGCCAGTAAATTCGGAAATTGGGCCGGCAAGACAACCGGTTCCATCAATGACCCATCATAATTCTCTCGAAAATCGACCGCATTCTCATTCAAACCCTCGAGCATGGCCTCCGCGATTACCGTTAAGCGTGCTTCGGTGTAACGAGAAGCGGCAGGATTATCCCCGTCAATGTTTCCGAAGTTTCCTTGACCGTCAACAAGAGGATAGCGAACATTAAAATCTTGCGCCAGCCGCGCCATGGCATCGTAAATGGCTGCATCTCCATGGGGATGAAAATTACCCATGACGTCACCGGAAATCTTTGCAGACTTACGAAATCCCCCTTGGGAGTCGAGTCTCAACTCTCGCATCGCATAGAGAATCCGACGATGCACCGGCTTGAGTCCATCCCGCACATCGGGTAAAGCACGATGCATGATCGTTGATAATGCGTACGTCAGGTATCGATCACCGATCGCCCGACGCAAAGGTTCAACAAATGATCGTTGAGCATCATCAGAATCATCATGAAAGTCTATCATGACCATTGCATTACGCTTAAGAAGCTGTGACGTAAAGGATTTGGAAAAATTTTGATCACTGCAAAAAATGCGATTCCGGCATCCTTTGACTCCAGCATCTGGCAACATTCAAAACATGGACTCCTCCCCTCAATAAAGAAAAAATGCATGAACCACATGACGAGCGAACAACGCGGTTGATAGCGTACCAAGAGAAAACCAGATAATCAGCCAGCACCAGTTTGGCGTGCCATCATACCCCAAACTCTCTCGAATGATCGTATTGTGGGAGACCTCATATGAGCAAAAAATCGATCTTGATTACGGGATGTTCATCCGGCATCGGCGAGAACGCGGCGCACGCTCTACGAGAACACGGATGGCGGGTTTTTGCCTCCTGCCGTCAGCAACAAGATTGCGACCGCCTTCGAGACGAAGGCTTTGACAGCCCGTTGATCGACTACACCGATCAGAATACAATCCACACCGGATTCACAGACGTTCTCGACGCAACCCATGGAACGCTTGATGCGTTGTTCAACAACGGCGCGTACGGACTCTTTGGTGCTGTGGAAGACTTACCGACCCAAGGATTGCGTGACATCTTCGAAACCAACGTCTTCGGGTGGCATGAATTAACGCGACTGGCCGTTCCCGTCATGCGTACGCAGCAGCGCGGACATATTATTCAATGCTCGTCGGTCCTCGGATTTGCTTACTGCCCTTGGCGCGGCGCCTATTCAGCAACCAAACATGCCCTCCGAGCCATGACGGATACACTCCGCATCGAACTGAGAGATACAGGAATAAAAGTTGTTCTCATCGAACCGGGACCCATTACAACAAAGTTTCGGGTAAACAGCATCCCCGTCTCACAACATTGGTTTGATTGGGAGAATTCACCCAACAAAGAAAAATATGAGGCGGGTTTGCTCAAGCGGCTCTACGAAGGCCGCGGCAAAAAAGATCCCTTCGAACTGCCTCCGTCTGAGGTGAGCCGGAAAATCATTCATGCGCTTGAAACCACCAATCCCAAGACCCGCTATAAAATTACGGGGGCCACCTATCTCGCGGCCCTGCTCAGATGGTCATTGCCAACGAAAATCCTCGACAACATTGTGGTACATATTCAATAAACAGAATCACAGCACTCGAAGGGTCAGCAGGCACCTACCAGTCATCCAATCAGAAATGGGAAAAAGAACAGGAACATCCCATTGGAATCTCTCTTTACGCTCATCATACTGTCGGTCGTCATCGTCACAATCATACTTGCGATTGGAATTGGCGGATTTGCCCGCGGCGGACCATTCAATCGAAAATACGGAAACAAACTCATGCGGTTGCGTCTCCTTGCGCAGTTTTTCGCCGTCGTCCTGATCCTCGCGTATGTTCTCTTTCACTCCATGGGATAGACTATCTTGGTTACACTGAACAAAATCTATACAAGAACAGGCGACACCGGAGAAACCGCTTTGGGCGATGGCACCCGTCTGCCAAAGAGTTCTCTGCGTGTTGCCGCGTACGGCACCGCGGACGAACTGAATTCCTGCATTGGCGTAGCCCGTCTCCATAGTAACGGTAAACTCGACGACGCTCTGTCGCAAATTCAAAATGATCTCTTTGATCTGGGCGCAGATCTCTGTTGTCCACACCATGACTTGGATAAGGAAAAGGAGTATCCAAGTCTGCGGATTGTGGATGCACAGGTTAAACGATTGGAACATGAAATTGATACGATCACGGCCAATCTCGATCCACTGAAAAGTTTCATCTTGCCCGGAGGATCGACATTGTCAGCCTATCTGCATATATGTCGCACCGTGGCGCGGCGCTGCGAACGTCTCGTGGTTGAACTCGCAAAGACCGACACGATTAATCCCGCAGCCATCAAGTATCTGAATCGCTTGAGTGACTGGTTCTTTGTCACCGCCCGGTTCGAAAACAACGCCGGCAGGAACGACATCCTCTGGGTACCAGGCGCCAATCGATAGCCCCTCGTCAACGATAGAACACAGATCTATCAAACAATGACGAGTCGACTTTCAATAAATTGGGGGTAGAAGTTAAGATCAAGAAAGGTTACCTAAAGCCGACAATTCAACGATCATCAATCTCTCAACTGCATTACATCCTTCAATGCGGGATATTAAGCAATAAGTCCAATTCTAAACTGATGGATTGTATAAGGACGCTTAAGAAATAACAACAACGCCGTTATACCTGTCGATCTCATGTTCATAACCGTTCAATATAAGAGCCGCCTGTTACAGGCGGTCAATCTAGATGGAAAAGACGAATGAAAATCTTGGTGCCAGTCAAGCGCGTGATTGACTACAATGTAAAAGTTCGCGTCAAGGGAGATGGGACAGGCGTTGATCTTGCCAATGTCAAAATGTCAATGAACCCATTTGACGAGGTTGCACTTGAAGAGGCTATTCGCTTGAAAGAAGCGGAACAAGCCGACGAAGTCATAGCGGTCTCTATCGGCGTCCAAAAGGCACAGGAGACGTTGCGGACCGCACTCGCTTTAGGTGCGGACCGCGGCATCCTTGTCGTGGCGGCCGATGACGTTCATAACGATATTGAACCACTGGCCGTTGCGAGAATCCTCAAGGCCATAGTCGATGAAGAACAACCCAACCTTGTATTGGCGGGGAAACAGGCAATCGACAACGATATGAATGCAACCGGTCAGATGTTGGCAGCACTGCTCGGCTGGTCACAAGCCACCTTCGCTTCTGAGTTGAGCGTTAAAGATGAGCATGCAGTCGTCACCCGCGAAGTCGACGGAGGTTTACAAACCATTCGCGTGAAATTACCGACGATCGTCACGGTTGACCTGCGCCTGAATGAACCGCGTTACGCGTCGCTTCCAAATATCATCAAAGCAAAGAGAAAGCCATTGGAAGAACGAACCGCAGCCGACATGAACATTGATGTCGACCCGCGCCTTGAGATTCTTTCAACAACCGAGCCGGCGACCCGTACAGCCGGAATTAGGGTCAACTCAGTCGATGAATTGGTTGAGAAACTAAAGGAAACAGGAGCACTCTGATGGCCGTACTTCTGCTCGCAGAAATCACAAACGGAGAGTTAAGTTTGGACGCGACAGCCAAAGCCGTCAGTGCGTCACGCGAACTTGGCGAGATTACCGTCTTGGCAGTCGGTGCCGAATGCGCCGATGCCGCTTCACAGGCGGCGGCAATTGAAAACGTAACAAAGGTCCTTTGCGCTGAAGACAGTTTATATG
Organism: Aestuariivita sp.; assembly: GCA_026710045.1. GTDB lineage: Bacteria > Pseudomonadota > Alphaproteobacteria > Rhodobacterales > Rhodobacteraceae > JAPORY01. Next base: position 8,522 of record JAPORU010000086.1, read on the forward strand.
GGAAACGATTGGCTGAACCCACGTCTATGCTCATTGCCTCCCTGGCTCAGGATTACGATCATATCGTGGCGCCAGCAACAACAGATGCGAAGAACATTATGCCACGCGTCGCCGCTCTACTCGATGCAATGGTCATTTCCGATGTCTCAGCCGTTATTGATCATGAAACATTCGAGCGCTTGATCTACGCGGGAAATGCCGTGCAAACCGTCAAATCAAGAGACGCAAAAAAAGTCATAACATTCCGCACTTCAACATTTGACGCCGCCGGATCGGGCGGACGTGCGACCGTCGAAGACATCGCCGTTTCAGATAATCCACAACTGTCCGAGTGGGTCGAAGACAAACTTGCATCTAGCGACCGCCCGGAATTGACGTCCGCTGGAATTGTCGTATCAGGCGGACGCGGTATTGGCTCCGAAGAAAACTTTGCACTTGTCGAAAAACTGGCCGATAAACTCGGGGCCGCTGTTGGAGCCTCACGCGCGGCGGTCGATTCCGGCTATGCACCAAATGACTGGCAGGTTGGTCAAACCGGGAAAGTAGTTGCACCGGACCTGTACATTGCCATCGGAATTTCCGGTGCCATTCAACATCTCGCGGGAATGAAAGATAGCAAGACTATTGTGGCGATTAACAAGGATGAAGAGGCCCCTATTTTTCAGGTTGCAGATTTTGGCCTCGTCGCGGATCTGTTTCAAGCTATTCCAGAATTGACAGACAAGCTTGATTAACCGATCATCGAGACTTACGCGTGTTACTCCTAAACGGAGTTTCTTGTCTGACCTTCTCTCCGTAAGCAACCCTGTGTGAATCGTCGGTCACTCTCTGTCGCCCGATTCAAAGAGACACATCGATTGGAACGGATGACAGCGACTCAACCGAGTCTTGTCGATTGGAGTGTCTACGACTATTTTAGGAACATCATATTCCAAAGGCTGTACAAAAATGAACATTCAAAAGGTAGGAGTCGTCGGAGCCGGCCAGATGGGCAACGGTATCGCACATGTTATGGCTCTTGCAGGTTATGATGTGCTGATGTCGGATATCAATCAAGAAACACTCGACTCCGCCCTGGCACTGATCAAAAGAAACCTGGCACGACAAGTTGGTCGCGGAACGATAAATGAATCCGACATGGCGGGAGCTCTCAATCACATACATACGACACTGAATCTTGCCGATATTGGACAATCCGACCTGATCATCGAAGCCGCAACCGAGAGAGAAAGTGTCAAACAGGCAATTTTTGAAGATTTACTCCCCCACCTTAAACCGAAAACCATACTCACATCCAACACCTCTTCCATATCCATTACTCGCCTGGGAAGTCGGACGGACCGGCCCGAAAAGTTCATGGGATTTCACTTCATGAACCCCGTGCCCATCATGCAACTTGTGGAGCTGATCCGAGGGATTGCGACCGATGACGCGACTTTTCAAGCCTGCAAGTCTGTCGTAGACCAGTTGGGCAAGACGGCCGCAAGTGCGGAAGATTTTCCGGCCTTTATTGTCAACCGTATACTCATGCCCATGATCAACGAAGCGGTCTATACACTGTACGAAGGCGTGGGCTCGGTTCAGTCGATCGACCAATCGATGCGCCTTGGAGCCAATCATCCAATGGGTCCCTTGGAACTTGCGGATTTTATCGGTCTTGATACATGTCTTGCCATCATGAACGTTCTGCACGATGGCCTGGCCGATACGAAGTATCGTCCCTGTCCGTTGCTCACAAAATACGTCGAAGCGGGATGGCTTGGTCGCAAAACCGAACGCGGATTTTACGATTATCGCGGTGCGGCTCCTGTCCCGACACGATAACCCTGTCCGTATATGAGACGTATCGCAGAAGCCCTGTCACGAACTTAATTCTGAACAGTCTGTCCCAAACTCATCGTATGTTCTCGCAGCCATGACATGAAACCACGCGGATCGGTTTCAAGAGGCTGCATCTGTCGGTCATCCAAGGGTTGGCCAATAACGGGAGACTGAGGTCTGTTACACGATCGCACGATCTCATGCAGCAAGAGACCCTGTCGCATCACCGACGAGACTCGATTGGCGATCTGGTACGCTCTGGAATTCGATCCGGGAAAAAATACCGGAACAACACGGGCGCGTGAACGACGAATCATCTTCGCCGTAAACACGCCCCATTCCCGTTCAATAGGCGGACCAAACCAACTATCCGAAGACATCACCGTCCCGGCCGGAAAAAGTGCGATAACGCCCCCGTCCCGTAAAAAATTCATCGCACGTGCCCGCATCTCTATCATTTTCTCCTGTCCCATCTTTAACAAAAATTCGCGGAGAATGGCCATATTCGAGGATTTTCGTGATCGGATGGAATTTTTTATAAAATCAGTATATTAGATGTTTATGGGTGCATGATTCTTCAATGTCGGGACATCAAGTGATATCTACCTCTTGCACCACGCCCCGCCCTGCGGTCGGCGGGGCGCATGTTTATTCGCAAGATCCGAACACGCACCACGGCGAGCGGGGAGTCCTATTTTTCCCGCCGTCTGGTCGCGCGCCGGCGGGAGGGCGATAAGGTCCGTCCGAAGACGCTCTTGAACCTTGGGCGTCACTTTCCCATGGATCAAGGTGACTGGCCGCTCGTGTGTCCGCGCGTGGACGCGCGGATGACGCACCCGGCGACGCTCAATTTCAGGACGCTTCCCACCGAGATCGAGACGTCAAAGGGCACGTCAAAGGGCCTGTGGCACGGCGGATCGTCAAACGCCGGCGGGAGCGCCAGGAGCACCGATCGGAGACGCCGGACGGGGAGAGGGTCACTGGGAGCGGGTCGCTGTCCAGTCCCTCCCGAACAGCGATGCGCGCCCTGTACGGATCGGACGGCATCGCGCATGCGGCGATCGCGACGCCCGAACCCGGCGCTCAAGCGGCTGGATCGTCCCAATCAACTGTGTGCACTCGGTCTCAACACACGGCAGCCGGGCTGTGTGTTGACCGGTTGAAGGCCAATAGCACGGGGAGGAGGACGCAGCCGGGATCGGGGGATGGAGCGGGAGAGAGCGACCCATGCCGGGCTCCGTACATGAACCGTACGGGCCGCGCCACCGGAGAACGGCTGGGGAGCTGCTGGGGATCGACTTTGGCGCCTTAAGCGATATGGCGCTTTATCGCGCGTCGGATCCTCTGTTCAAACATAAAAAGGCACGCGAGAACCATAGGATCG
>JAPORU010000037.1 GCA_026710045.1 Aestuariivita sp.
GACTGACACGTGTTGTCAATAAAAATGTGGCAAAAAACAGCGTGGGATTGCCTTGTCTGGATGGACGTTCATATTGAAAAATCACCCTTGTCAAGTTATCATGATTATATAAGACATCTCATAATCGTATCGAAATAGAACCTCCTAAAGCAAGATATTCAACACTTATACCGAGTTGACCAGATAATTGATCGGGTCCAGTTACACAAACTCTACAACCTTTCCCTATACAAGAGATCGTCGCATGTCCACCGTTTCACAAAAAATGGCCTGAAAACAGGAAAAATCGCGCGCCTGTCGATTTTTGCAAGTGGCTCGAAAGAATAATTGCTTTTCCGTCAATGAGACCAAACCCCCATGAACGACGATTTCTTTTGTCCATTTGAATCAGACATCGCACGGGAAGATGCGATCGGCATTCTCCATTCGGCGACAGATGGTGCAGACGATGGCGAACTGTTTATGGAACGGCGACAATCGGAAGCTCTTGTCTTTGAAGATGGACGCTTGAAAACATCCAGTTTTGACGCCGCAGACGGATTTGGGTTACGCGCAGTTTGCGGAGAGGTTACAGGCTATGCGCATGCCAACGGAATCAACGTACCATCCCTGCGTCGTGCCGCCGATACGGCACGCTTCGCTGTCCAGAATGGTGGTGGAACCTGGGCGGACGCCCCTGCTCAAGCCTCCCATGCACTCTACAAGGGGGAAAACCCGATCTCCGGCGTGGAACTGTCTGAGAAAATTGACACCTTACGTGCCATTGATACCTATCTCCGTGATCTCGATAACCGTGTTGTACAAGTCTCCGCCACACTTGCGGCCTCCGTTCAGGAAGTGGAAATCTTACGCCCTGATGGGGCCTCACTCCGCGATGTCCGTCCAATGTCACGGTTGAATATTTCCGTAATCGTTGAAAAAAATGGCCATCGTGAGAGCGGTAGGGCGGGAAGTGGTGGCCGCATCGGTCTCACCGATCTCATTCAATCCGAAAACTGGCAGGAGAAAGCACGTGAGGCGCTGCGCATTGCCGACGTCAATCTCGATGCCGATCCCGCACCGGCGGGTGTTATGGACGTTGTTCTTGGCCCGGGATGGCCGGGCATCCTACTGCACGAAGCGGTCGGTCACGGCCTGGAAGGAGATTTTAACCGCAAAGGCAGTTCGGTCTTTGCCGGATTTATGAACACACAAGTGGCGGCGGCGGGCGTAACTGTCATCGACGATGGAACAATTGAGAACAGCCGTGGCTCAATCAATATTGATGACGAAGGCACACCGAGCGCACGCAATGTCCTGATTGAGGACGGTATGTTGGTCAAATATATGCAAGATCGGCAGAGTGCGCGATTGATGGGCGTCGCACCCACCGGGAATGGTCGCCGACAATCCTATGCCCATATTCCCATGCCACGCATGACCAACACCTACATGCTCGGTGGCGCAGCGGATCCCACCGATCTCATATCCGAGTTAAAGAACGGAATCTATGCTGTTGGTTTTGGCGGTGGTCAAGTGGATATCACCAATGGAAAATTTGTATTTTCATGTACGGAAGCCTATCGAGTAACCGACGGAAACGTCGGCAGGCAGGTGAAAGGCGCCACATTGATTGGCGATGGTGCCACCGCACTCAAGCACATCCGAGGCGTTGGCAATGATATGGCGTTGGACCCCGGAATCGGAAACTGCGGCAAACAAGGACAATGGGTACCGGTTGGTGTTGGTCAACCGACGGTCCTGATCGGTGGATTGACGGTAGGAGGCGCTCAGCTTTAAGTCCGTCATGTTCACGTGAGTTGCTTGAGCGTATCATCAGATTTCATCACATGATAGGAGCGATTGAGCGCATCCCACACATAAACTTTGGTTGAGCTATTGGAACAAAATGCTGCATCACGCGGCAAGACGCCAGTAAGGCACCCGAAACAATCAAGAGATACGCCTGTATCGCGCCCTAAATAAACTCTTGAACCCAACAATGGGTACGTTCATAAATGCGCGCAATTTAGCTTGAGGTCCATTTGAAATGCCTATCGTTGTTGTTGAATCTCCAGCCAAAGCCAAGACGATAAACAAATATTTGGGCCAAGATTACACTGTTCTTGCTTCCTTCGGGCACGTTCGTGACCTACCGTCCAAAGAGGGTTCGGTCGATCCAGATCAGGATTTTGCAATGACGTGGGAGGTACCATCCGACAGCCGCAAACATATCAAGGCGATCGCGGACGCACTGACCTCCGATCATGAGTTGATTCTTGCAACAGACCCCGACCGCGAAGGAGAGGCCATAAGCTGGCATCTCCAAGAGACGCTCAGAAAGCGTCGCGCGATAAAGAAAGATACCACCGTCCAGAGGGTAACATTCAACTCAATCACCAAGTCTGCGGTACAGGAGGCCATCGCAAAGCCACGAGAAGTCGACTTACCGCTCGTGCAAGCCTACCTGGCTCGTCGCGCTCTCGACTACCTTGTCGGATTCACGTTATCCCCCGTTCTTTGGCGTAAATTACCGGGAGCAAAATCAGCGGGTCGCGTACAATCCGTGTGCTTAAGACTGATTGTCGACCGAGAGATGGAAATTGAAACGTTTCAATCTCACGAGTACTGGTCTGTCACCGCGCGTGTCGCAAACCCAATGGGTGATGAATATGATGCCATACTCTCTCATCTGAACGGCAAGAAACTTGATCGTTTCGACTTGAGCAATGAAAACGATGCGCGAGGAGCGATAAAGATTCTCGATGCACGAGAACTTGTCGTTCAATCGGTCGAGGCCAGACCCGTTTCCCGCAATCCGTCCGCACCCTTCATGACGTCGACGCTGCAACAAGAAGCCTCTCGCAAATTTGGGATGGGCGTCCGTCAAACAATGCGCACCGCTCAGAAACTCTACGAGGCCGGTCACATCACGTACATGCGCACGGACGGAATCGACATGGCCAAGGAAGCCGTGCTGTCAACGCGCGAGGAAATCCAACGACGATTTGGTGACCGGTACATTCCGTCTGGCCCAAGAATGTACAAAAATAAAGCAAAGAATGCCCAAGAAGCCCATGAGTGTATTCGCCCGACTGACATGAGCAGAGACGCGAAGACTCTCAAGCTACTGGACCGAGAGCAAGTCAAGATCTACAATTTGATTTGGCAACGTACGATGGCGTGCCAAATGAAAGCAGCGCAGGTTGAACGCACCCGTGTCGATATTGGCAGTGCAGATGGCGCAATCGGACTGAGGGCAAACGGCCAGGTCGTTCTCTTTGATGGTTTCCTACGAATCTATGAAGAGGGCCACGATGATAAAAGCGTCAATGAGGACACCAGACAACTTCCTCCGATTGCGGTGGATGAAATCGCTGAAAAACGAAAAATTGAACCAGAGCAGCACTTTACACAACCACCTCCTCGATACACCGAAGCCACTCTCATCAAGCGTATGGAAGAACTCGGTATTGGACGACCGTCAACCTACGCGTCAATCGTGACAACAATTCAGGACCGAGGTTATGTCCGAAAGGACAAGAACCGCCTTCTCCCTGAAGACAAAGGGCGCTTGGTAACAATCTTCCTAAAAAGCTATTTTGAACGCTACGTCGAATATAATTTTACGGCCTCTCTTGAGGAGAAGCTGGACGACATTTCAGCGGGAAGTCGTGCATACACAGATGTCTTGAAGCAGTTCTGGAAGGACTTCTCAACGGCTGTCGCGGAAACGGCAGAACTTCGCATTACAGATGTCATAGATCGGATCAACGTCGTACTTGAACCCCATGTTTTCCCACCTTTCGACGATGGCAAAGATCCGCACCAATGTCCCGAGTGCCGAACCGGTCGCCTATCGGTTCGAATAGCCAAAACAGGTAGCGCCTTCATTGGCTGCTCAAACTATCCAGAATGCCGATATACGCGACCTTTCGGTCCTCCCGACTCCAAAGGTGATGAAATCGGTCAATCGGGGCTATTTCTGGGTATGGACAACAACGATGAAATTCGGCTCTTTCGGGGCCGATATGGTCCTTATGTGCAACGAGGCCTGGCCACGGATGATCAGCCGAAGCCACCGCGCATGTCGATCCCGAAAAAGTGGGATCTCAATTGCGTTGACCTTGAGAAGGCAATTTCTCTACTCAGCTTGCCGCGCCAAATTGGGCCTCATCCTGAAGACGGCGAAATGATTGAAGCCGGTGTAGGACGCTACGGGCCTTTCGTTCGGCACGGCAGGACATACGCCACGATCAACGATGCTGACGAGATCTTTACCATTGGAATCAATCGAGCGGTCGACGAACTTGCCGACAAGGCCCGTCGAACCCATGGTCGTGGAGCAACTCTTAAACCGCTTAAGGAACTCGGCAGGCATCCACAGCAAGGTGGTGCAATTAACGTGATGCATGGACGTTACGGACCTTATATCAAATGGGAAAAGACAAACGCTTCGATTCCAAAGGATCATGACCCTGAATCCGTTACAATTGATCAAGCCCTGGAATGGTTGAGTGCTAAGTTGAAGCAGACATCTTCACGCAGGAAGACGTCAAAAAAGCCAAAGAAAAAAACAGGGTAATGAGCGGTACTGCAGGACGTCACGTTTTGAATTCTCGACTATTCCGTCGAAAGTGTCGTACCACTTAATCTTGGAGGATTGCATGACCTCAAGGTCTCCGAAGAATATCTCGGTCTCGGAGTTATACCATAGCAGTAGGCATCGAAACGAAGGGGTAAAGCCATGAAGAAAATCTACGACAATGCGTCAAACGCATTGAACGACATTTTACAGGATGGAATGATGATCGCAGCGGGTGGCTTCGGCCTATGCGGCATCCCGGAACTCTTGTTGCAGGCCATCAGGGACAACGGCGCGAAGAATCTCATCTTTGCTTCTAACAACGCTGGTGTCGATGACTTCGGAATTGGCCTCCTTCTTCAGACCCGCCAAGTCAGCAAGATGATTTCATCGTATGTTGGAGAAAACGCCGAATTTATGCGCCAATATCTTTCTGGCGAATTGGAACTGGAGTTCACGCCGCAGGGCACCCTTGCCGAGAGAATGCGCGCAGGCGGCTGCGGTATCCCCGGGTTCTATACCCGTACAGGCGTCGGGACAATGATTGCTGAAGGCAAAGAGCATAAGGAATTCGATGGCGAAACTTATATTTTGGAGCGTGGCATTGTCGCGGACCTCTCAATCGTGAAGGCCTGGAAGGCAGATACAACCGGAAACGCGGTATTCCGCAAGACAGCCCGAAACTTCAATCCACCAGCAGCGATGTGTGGCAAGGTGTGCGTTATGGAGGTCGAAGAGATCGTTGAGCCCGGTACATTGGAAGCCGATAAGATTCATCTACCGGGAATTTACGTACACCGGTTAATTCAAGGAAACCATGAAAAGCGCATTGAACAAAGGACGATCAGAGCCGCGTAATTCAATTCAAGGGGCTATGAGGCCAATTTTCACTGGAAATCTAATGCGAAATGAACATATTTGTGACCTTCATCTTCGTAACAAAAAAATCGGCGAACGACAGCAAACAAGTGATGAATTATCAATTTCATAACAACCCCGATCAAGAAAATACAACACAACATTCAGAAACCGCTGCAACACAATCAGAGTAGTGAGGACGGACATATGGCATGGGATAGAAATCAGATGGCGGCTCGTGCAGCCAGAGAACTACAAGATGGGTGGTATGTAAATCTCGGAATCGGAATTCCAACTCTGGTATCAAATTATATTCCAGAAGGTATTAAAGTGACGTTACAGTCCGAGAATGGGATGCTCGGAATGGGCCCCTTTCCACTTGAGAAGGACATTGATGCCGACTTGATTAACGCTGGTAAGCAGACCATCACCGAACTGTCCCACACGGCCTATTTCGATAGCGCCACATCTTTTGGCATGATCCGTGGCGGCAAAATCGCGATGGCGATTCTCGGAGCAATGGAAGTGTCGGAAAAGGGCGATCTTGCAAACTGGATGATTCCTGGAAAATTAGTGAAAGGAATGGGTGGGGCCATGGACCTCGTAGCTGGAGTAGGTCGTGTCGTCGTCGTGATGGATCATACGAACAAGCACGGCGAATCAAAGGTCCTCAAGGAATGCACCCTTCCCCTGACAGGACGTCGTGTTATCGATCGCATCATTACCAATCTTGGTGTACTCGACGTCACAGACAACGGCTTGAAGATTATTGAACTCGCTCCGGACGTTAGCCATGATGACATGATAGCCGCGACCGAGGCCACGATTGCCTAAAGTGAATGGTCTATGGTGAATAAAAATGCAAAGCTTGGCAAATGAAGCGCACTATTGTCCGACGTAGCAATAAAGTGGCTTAATCTGATGTTTATATGCTCATCTACAGACAAAATATGACGAATCGGGTTCGGCGTCCCACATCCAATAGCGCTCCGTCCGGCTCATAAATGCAAATCTCAGCGAAACCCTGATCAGCACCAAGCGCATTCTGCCAGACGATCGTAAACCAGACAGATTTGCCGGGGCGTAAAGCGCTTTTTCCGATCGTTCCACGCATACGTCGCCTCAACCGCCTGATCCGCATCAGTCACGCCCTCGTGCCGAACCAACCAATGCACGGTCGCGAGAAGTTCCATCCCCACGGGCGACTCGAAACCATCAACCAACTGACTGACCCGTTCAAACCGAGCATACGTATGTCTATGCCGACGAAGCCATGCATCCGCGTCTCTCACGGCACCCGGAACAAGTTCAATGTGCTTACGTGGATCATCTCCGCCATCGGCGTATCCAACAATAAAATGCCCTTCGATCATATTGAGAACATGCCGAAGGTTATCGGCGTATGGTCCGTAATAGTGTTTCTGATAATTGAGTCGGAGCGGTTCTCCAGCCTCCTGCATGAAATACATCAGTTTCTGCACTTCGATCAGAGTCACGAACGGATCAAGCAAGCCCGACAAATAACGGTGCGTTAACGCCACCAGGATCGCGCGACCTGTTGTCATCTTCGGTGGTTCGGTCGTCCGCGTCATCGTGTGTGCGGCGGGTGCGGTACCAGGTTCATAAACATAAATCGGAACATCCACTCTCTCGAGTGCGGCCACGATACGGGTCTTGACGTACGACCAATTCAGCGCTCCCAAACCACTGCCAAGAGCCGGAATCGCAATCGATGTGATATTTCGTTCTTCGATCGCGTCGCGAAGAGCTTCCAGACCGGATTCAATATCTTCTATCCGACTCTTGCCGCGCCAGTGGCGTTTAGTCGGAAAATTGACAATAAAACGTGGTCCGATCAAATCCTGCTGTTCGGTAATAAACATTTTACCCGGAACGACGTCCCCGCTCTGGTAAGCCTTTTTTAGATGACTCTTATCATATTGGTGCCCAGAAGAGGACTCGAACCTCCACGTCCCAAAAGACACTAGCACCTGAAGCTAGCGCGTCTACCAATTCCGCCATCTGGGCCTTTTTGATGGGACTGTTGTAAGTTGAACGACACAATGTGTCAAATCAATGTTCAGGCAACGACAAACATAAGCTCCGATGGAATAAGCTGCCCGAAAACACATTTATGTATCAAGACTTTGCGCAGATTCCTTGAGTTTCTCATATTGACCCGATGGGCGGAACCGCCACAAATACTCTTCCATGATAGGCTCAAGTGCCAAAGGAGACAGTCCGAAATCAGCAAACCCTTTCGCACCATCTGAAACAACATTGTCACGTCGCAGACTACGGACCTGATCGCGCGTAATCTGTGCGGGAATCATTCCAAAGCTCGCAGAATTCAGAATATCAAACAAAAATCCCATTGAGGCCGCAATGGGAAAAGGAACATTCGCAATAAGTCGGCGACGGCGAATGACACGTAACATCAGTTGCATGAGGTCTCTAAAGGTCTTGATCTCCGGGCCGCCGAGTTCATAGACGCCACCTTCTACAGTACTCAACACAGCGCAAACCGCGGCCTTTGCAACATCATCAACGTAAACAGGTTGAAAACGTGTGTGAGCACCGACAATCGGAAGGACACCGCTTACTTTTGTCAGTGCAGCAAATCGATTGAAGAACTGATCTTCTGATCCAAAGATAATAGACGGTCGAAGAATGACCGCTTGAGGATACTGACTTAAAATGACCTTCTCTCCAGCACGCTTTGTTTGCCCATACGTACTGGTGGCTTCTAAATCGGCACCAATGGCAGAGATGTGCACAAGGCGCTCAATGCCCTCCTGTGTCGCCGCTCGTGCAATACAACCGGGAGCTTCTGCCTGAATCGATTGAAACGTGTTCTTTCCAACCTCCGACAAAATTCCAACACAGTTGACAACAGCACGGGCTCCCCGGATGGCAGAAGCCACCGACGCCTCATTGCGAACATTGCACAACACAGGCTCGACTTGTCCAACGACTCCGTAAGTTCGCACGAACAGTGCTTCGTTGGGTTTGCGAACGGCGACACGCACACGCCAACCTTCCTTTGCCATTCGACGAGCAATGTACCGACCGACAAAGCCGGAACCACCATAGATTGTAACGAGATGTGACATGGACCCCTTTATGGCTCGTATTGCCAAAAAATTGTTTATGGATTCCCGTTGTCATCCATCTATATTGCGAGACCCTTCCAGACAAGGTCAAAGAATACACTCATGTTATTCAGAACCAATGACACCCTGACGAATTCTGCAGGAATATGCCATCCCTTTTGTACGGCAAGGAAGAAAATATATCCGTGACCGTGCGCCGTAAATGAGATCAGACATTAAGGCGACCGCAACATTCACTGCGAGAGTTGGAACTATCCTATTCGGTTCACGGCATTCCATGCGTTGTCGAGAAGATCATTATCGATGTTTCCGTCCTTTGATGTGCGAATGCAAATCTCACCCAACTACCGCCCTTGTGGAATAGGTCTGCGTCGTGAACGTTAAGACCGTAGAGAGTACTTTGGGACCCGATACCGACTGCGCAAAACCGCTCTATCAAATGACGTGCTCAAATTGAAAATAGAGGTGACATACAGTATGCGCAGATCGGTCAATCGGATACAACAGCGCACACATCTCTACAATCACATGAACTGCACTTTTTCAGAGGGACGTCACCCGCCGCGACGTAAACGGGGATTCATGACTTCGAAAGAGAAAGATTATTTTGGGGTTGCTGATTAACCCAACGTCGATTAGGCAACTATCCTTGCCAATCAACGAAGTTTTGATTTGATACTTAATCTCCATTGAATAACTTACGATCTGCACATTTAATTGACTGAGAAAACCATGCGCCGTATCCTTACTTCTGCCTTTTTAATATTCAGTGCTTGGGTACTTCTTCATTTTTCAGTGATCCCAACCCTGGTTCATGCCCAGACCGCGGCACAGGACGCGATACCTTCAACCGAGTCTTCGGTAAGTGCACCAAATGCTTCGGATGAAGATCATTTGAATGCTGCGGTTGATCTGTTGAACGAAGGAGCATTTGATGAGGCAATCGATGTATTGCGCCCACACATCGCGCGTGATGCGCGTACGCTCAGGTTGCTGTTCGATACCGGCCTCACGTTGCTGGAAGCAGCGGAGCGCATAAATCCCGAAGAAGAACCCCGCGCACTATTCTTGAGCGCGTCCATAAAGATGTTTCGTGCAATACTCGTCGAACATCCGGACTTTGTACGGGCCCAGTTAGAGTTGGGGCGGGCCTTCTTCTTGAACAATCAGGACGGATTGGCGCGAAGATACTTCAACCGTGCTCTATCCTCCGATTTGCCAACACCGGTTGCAAACAACGTCAATCGATTCCTGTCAATCATGCGGGCACGCAAACGCTGGAATGGATATTTTGGAACCGCACTTGCGCCCGATACGAATATCGGAAACGCCTCAGAAAGCGATATCGTATATGTCGAAGTTCTTGGAACTAGGCTCCCATTCACGCTAGATGACCCCCCCGAAGAAACGTCGGGTATTGGCCTCACCGTATGGGGCGGCGGCGAGTACTATTTTCCCTTGTCTCCCAGATGGCGCCTTAATCTGGGAACCGATTTCTATCGACGCGATTATCCGCGCAGGAGGTATGATCAGATGGGGATAGGTGTGCATGCCGGTCCGTCCTGGCTCATCGACCGTCGTACCGACATTAGCTTCAATCTCACAGCTAATCGCAACTGGACTGAAAGGGATAAACCCGCAAGTCGCAGTCGCGGTGCCCAAATGGAATTAACTCGACGACTGACACCTCGCCTGCGCGGAAATTTCGGAGTTGTCTGGGATAAGGAAAGCGATGCAAACGGCAGTGATCCTGACGAAATAAGACGAGATATCTCAACACGCCTGAGCTATGTCCTGACACCAACCATCGAAACCAATGTGAGACTTGGGTGGGGGCAAGATCGCACTCAATCCACAGCTTTTCGGAAACAACGAAGATCGCTGTCCATTGGGGCGAACATCGTTCTGCCACGCGGATTCAACTTAGGGAGTACCGTTTCAAGTTATTGGACAGATTACAATTGGCCGGGAGATAGACAGTTTCAGACTGTAGACGGCTCAGATCGTGAAGATGTACAACGCTCTCTTCGATTGTCGCTGTTCAAACGCGACTTGACCTTTATCGGATTCAGCCCACGCATTACCCTCATTCACCAGCAGCGTTCGAGTAACGTACCTATCGCAGATTACAAACGCACCAGCGCTGAACTGAGTTTTGTACAACAGTTCTAATCATCCCAACATGAACTGTCAGAGCAACACAGAACGCCAACAAAATGCCTGGAATGGGAGTGCTTCGCTCTCCTTACGGTCGCAACACCCGCAATCCAGACCCTTTACCGGTTGACTGTTTATTAAACACGTAAATGAGGATAATGACGACGATCACTTATGCGATCTCACGGACTCAAGATTCCCGTTGATGCTGCATCGTGGACAACGAATCCAAGCAATAAATATCGGTTCAAGAATCAATCGGCCACCTCTAAGAAGATGATCGCGAGGCTCCATCCTGAGATTGGCAACATCGAGGTGTCAGGCGCGAGATACCAAGAGCAGACTGCATCGTAACGCGCACGGAACGGTTGAAAATCCGGCTCGAACACGATCACAACCGTGCATTGAAAGACGTTTAATATGCGGAAGACAAGATACGGAATCGGACCAGCACAACCTTGAAGAAGCGCCTGTGGCCCTATCCAGTTGACTGGGATAGAGACATCATCTCTTGGTTCAGAAGGACACGTGTAAGGTACGGGAACGTCCTGCTGAGAACTTAAATCACTCGAAACGCTTATGCGGCAGGGATGTGAGCACGTTACCCATTTGGAGGGCATCTTTGGCGACAATGAAACACGCCAAACGCCGTGGTGCACTTCAGAGTTGAACGGACGCGATATCCTCTCGAAAGAAAACGCAAAAACGCCTCTCACATCACCAAACGCGTCAATATGAATACTCATTTTGGAGCAGCCTGTCGGGGATTCGGGTGATGGAGACACGGGGAAAATACACACACCTTCGAGCCTCTTGCAGAACTCTGCGGTTGAGCGGTTTTTTTCCCGGAAAACGGGTTTTTTTTGACGGTTGGCCTGGATATGGAGCTGTCCCTTTGGTATGATGAAGGTGAGAAAACCCCACCATACAGGGAGACAGCCCCATGTCCGTGGGAGAGTTTGTATCAGAGGCCTGGCAC
>JAPORU010000040.1 GCA_026710045.1 Aestuariivita sp.
GACTGACACGTGTTGTCAATAAAAATGTGGCAAAAAACAGCGTGGGATTGCCTTGATTAGACGATCTCGCATGTTGACACCCGTTTCTATATGAATAAATAGACATCTCACTATTTTTGGTGTTGGTGGCCTTCGCAAGAAGATGCCTGTCGCCTGAGCGCTTCCGCTTTAGGAAAGGACAACGCCCTCTGACATTGCAATAGAGGAGAACAGTCGTGACAAAACGCACGCCTGCCAAACATAAAATCGATCGCCGCATGGGTGAAAACATCTGGGGACGACCCAAATCACCCGTCAATCGTCGCGATACCGGACCCGGTCAACATGGCCAGCGACGAAAAGGTAAACTTTCTGACTTTGGCATTCAGTTGCGCGCAAAGCAAAAGCTAAAAGGTTACTATGGTGATCTCACTGAAAAACAGTTTCGCCGAATTTTCGCAGAGGCCGAACGTCAAAAGGGTGATACCGGTGAAAATCTCATCGGATTACTCGAACGTCGCCTGGACGCCATTGTGTATCGTGCAAAATTCGTAGCGACCATTTTTGCGGCCCGTCAATTTGTGAATCATGGTCATATCACGGTAAACGACCAACGCGTGAATATCCCATCGTATCGTGTAAGGGAAAATGACCGGATTGAAATACGTTCGCGTTCCAAACAACTCACCCTGGTTCTCGAAGCCGTCCAACTGCCTGAACGGGATGTACCCGATTACTTAAATGTCGATCATTCGAAAATGACAGCCACGCTGCTG
This sequence comes from Aestuariivita sp., assembly GCA_026710045.1. Taxonomy (GTDB): domain Bacteria; phylum Pseudomonadota; class Alphaproteobacteria; order Rhodobacterales; family Rhodobacteraceae; genus JAPORY01. The sequence continues at coordinate 756 of JAPORU010000040.1, forward strand.
CGGACACCGATGCTCAGCGATGTCCCCTACCCCGTACAAATGGAGCCAAACCTTGTTGTTGAATTCTATGCCAAGAACTGAATTGATTAAGAAGAATTCCAAAAGTGCGCGTCATTGTTTATCGGTCTAGAAAATACCCACCGATATTTATGAGTTGAGTTTGCTCGCCAGCCTCGCAAGCTCCGCCACATCATCCCACTTCTCAGACGCCACGAGATCTCTTGGCGCCAACCAACTTCCTCCGACACACACCACATTATCAAGAACAAGATAATCTTGGGCATTCGTGGGTGAAATGCCGCCCGTCGGGCAAAACGTTACCCCCGGAAGCGGGCCACCAATCGATTTCAGAAAAGAAACACCACCGGACGCCTCTGCTGGAAAGAACTTGAGCATGTCATAACCACGCTCGACCAGTCGCATCGTCTCACTCGCGGTTGAGGCCCCCGGCAGAAACGGCAACCCGTCGGCTTCACACGCATCCAATAATGCATCCGTCGCCCCGGGCGATACACCAAATCGGGCCCCGGCCTGCTGTGCCCGGCGAACATCGTCCGGAGACGTCAATGTTCCCGCACCCACAATACTGCCGGGAACATCACACATCGCCCGAATGGCATCCAGTGCAGCCGGTGTCCGAAACGTCACCTCCAGCGCAAACAGCCCACCGGCCACCAACGCCTCGGCCAACGGCCTTGCAATCTTTGCATCATCAATCACCAGGACAGGAACAACCGGCGCCATCGAGCAAATCCGCCGCAATTCCTGACCGGCTTCACACGGCGTCAGGCTCATCAATAAAATCCAAAAATCATTGCGCCCGCATCCGCCGCGTTTACAGATTGCCGAAACATCGTGAAGAGCTCGCGGCCCGTGCCACTTTGATTCGCGTCAAGATCCGCGCGGACCGACGTACGAACAGCCAAATCACAATCCAAGACATCCAAGACACCTGTTACGGCATCAACGCGCACAATGTCCCCATCCTGTAATCGAGCAATAGGACCATCATCGAGCGCCTCGGGGCTCACATGAATAGCCGCCGGTACCTTTCCCGACGCTCCGGACATTCGGCCATCGGTCACCAAAGCCACCCTTTGTCCACGACCTTGCAAAATCGACAGCAACGGCGTGAGGCTATGCAACTCTGGCATTCCATTCGCCTTCGGTCCTTGAAACCGTACGACGACAACGACATCTTCGGTCAGTTCACCCGCCTTGAAGGCATTCTTCACCTCACGTTGATCGTGAAAGACGCGTACGGGAGCTTCCACACATTGATGCTCAGGAGCAACAGCCGAGACTTTCATCACCGCTGTTCCCAAGGAACCAGCAAGGCGCTTGATTCCTCCCGTAGGCTGAAACGGATCCTCGGCGGACCGCAAAATAGAGCGATTGATACTCTCGCGAGAACCTTCGCGGAAGGTCAGGCGGCCATCCCGTAAGATCGGTTCATTCGTATAATATTCAAGACTTTCATGCGCGACGGTTTGGACGTCCGGATGCAGAAGACCCGTCTGCAACAGTTCACCAATCATAAACCCCAAACCGCCAGCTGCGTGGAAGTGATTCACATCCGCCAGGCCATTGGGATACACGCGCGCCATCAAGGGAGTAATATCACTGATATCGGCGAAATCTTGCCAATCAATCACTATACCTCCCGCACGGGCCATCGCAATGAGATGAATCAACAAATTGGTCGAACCGCCCGTCGCGTTCAGACCTACAATTCCATTCACAAAGGCACGTTCATCCAAAATGCGGCTAACCGGGGTATAACTGTTACCAAGGGCACTCAGACGCAAAGCCTGTTGTGCACTCTCCCGTGTCAAGGCCGTCCGCAACGGCGTGTTTGGTGTGACAAAACTCGCACCGGGAAGATGCAGTCCCATGAATTCCATCAACATTTGATTGGTATTCGCCGTACCATAGAATGTGCAGGTTCCGGGACCGTGATAGGCCGCCATTTCGGCCGCAAGCAAGTCCGCGCGCGCAATCTTACCTTCGGCAAATCGCTGCCTTATCGTCGACTTTTCATCATTAGCAAGACCACTTTCCATCGGTCCGGCAGGAATAAACACGATCGGTAAATGCCCGAACGTCTGGGCCGCAATCACCAGTCCCGGCACAATCTTGTCACACACACCCAGGAACACCGCTGCATCAAAGGTGTTATGACTCATGGCAACCGCCGTCGCCAAGGCAATGACATCCCGCGAAAACAAGCTCAACTCCATTCCGGTCTCACCCTGTGTCACACCGTCACACATTGCCGGAACGCCGCCCGCCACTTGCGCCGTCCCACCGATCTCACGCGCAGCCGCCTTGATGATTTTCGGATAATCTTCAAACGGTTGATGCGCGGACAACATATCATTGTAAGCCGTTACAATCGCAAGATTGCCCAACGTGCCCTCTGTCAGATCCACCTTATCTTCACCGGATGCCGCGTAGGCGTGCGCCTGCCCGCTGCAGGAAAGATGAACGCGCGCGGTCCCGTCTTTTTTGGCATCAGACATACGCTGAAGATACGCCGCGCGCGTCTTCGCGCTGCGCTCAATGATGCGGTTCGTGACCCGTCGAAGGATTGGATTCAAGGACATCAGGATTTCCGATCAACCAATGGCGCGCCATTCGCGACCATCGCGACGCAACAAGACATCCGCCATTTCAGGTCCCGAACCTCCCGGCTCATAAGGCAGTGGGACATCGCGTGCATCTTCCCACGTCGCAATAATCGGGTCAATCCATGACCACGCCGCTTCCACTTCGTCCCCACGCATGAACAAGGTCTGGTCACCCCGTACAACATCCATGATCAATCGTTCATAGGCATCTTGTGGCTTTTCCAAATCTCCAAGTGCGCTCGCAAACGCCATGTCCAATGACACGTCGGTCAACCGGAACCCACCCGGACCGGGATCCTTGATTGTATTATGCAACGTAATGCCTTCATTTGGATTGAGCCGAATAATCAAGGCATTGCCTCTGGGCCACTCTGAATCTTGAAAGATCATATGTGGAGGATCGCGAAACATAATTGCAATTTCGGAACTTCGTGCCCGGAGTTTCTTGCCGGTTCTCAGATAAAAAGGCGCCGACGCCCAACGCCAATTTCCAACATTCACTTTCAGGGCAACAAAACACTCGGTCAAGCTGTCGGCATTGCCCGCATGATCGCGATAACCGTCCTTTCCGTCACGTGCACTATACTGTCCGCGAACCACATCCATCGAACGCACTGGTTGAAGAGCCTTGATAACTTTAACCTTCTCGTCACGCACCGCGTTTGGCTCAAACCGCGTCGGTGGCTCCATAGCCGTCAAACACAGCAACTGCATAAGATGATTTTGAATCATGTCACGCATAGCTCCAGAGCTGTCATAATATTCGCCCCGCCCACTCACGCCAATACTCTCTGCAACCGTGATCTGCACATGATCAATATGCCGCGCGTTCCACAGCGGTTCCCAAAGCGCATTTGCAAAACGCAACGCCATCAGGTTCTGAACAGATTCCTTACCGAGATAGTGATCAATTCTGTAGATCTGCCGCTCGGAGAAGTTCCGAAGCAAGCTCGCATTCAACTGCTGTGCAGCATATAGATTGTGACCGAATGGTTTTTCGACAACAATGCGACTCTCGGAATGTGCGACACCTGTTGTGTATAACTTTGCAGCAATGGGTCCGAACAAGGTGGGCGAAACGGAAAAACAGAAGGCTCGTTTCAATTCCGGACGAAGGAACCCGGTGAGATCCGACCATCCCATATCACCGGTCGCATCAAGACGAACGAACTGCAGCCGTTCAAGGAAACGAGTCAGCGCCTCTGTTTTGCTGGCGGCTGTAGAAGCGAACGCATGCAGATCGTTGCGGACCATCGCGACAAAGGCGCACGGATTGATATCCCTTCGAGCCGTACCAATTATCCGCGCTTCGTCCGGTATCTGGCCAACCACAAAACGATGGAACAAGGCCGGAAGAATCTTGCGCCGGGCAAGATCTCCGGTCGCTCCAAAGATAACGATGTCGAATGGATCAACCGGAATAACACGTGAAACCAAATTCTGTCCCGTCCATCTAGAAGTTATGCGTTCGACAGCAAGTTGCCAATACATTTACCCGTATCGATCATTCGATTGGAAAATCCCCACTCATTGTCGTACCAGGCAACGACACGCGCCAATCCATCCTCCGTCACGGATGTTTGGGCCGGAGCGAAGCACGCCGAATGCGCATTGTGGTTGTAATCAATCGATACGGTTGGCGCATCTTCATAAGCAAGAATCCCCCTAAGCTCTCCCGAGGCCGCGTCCGCAATGGTCTGGTTAATGTCGTCCGACGTCACCGATTGTTCTGTAAGGAACACAAGGTCCACCATTGATACATTCGGAACAGGCACACGAACCGCAGATCCTTCGAGCTTACCCTTCAATTGAGGCAAAACCAGTGAAAGAGCGCGCGCTGCCCCCGTCGACGTCGGCACCATGGCCAAAGAGGCCGCCCGTGCACGATAGGGATCTTTGTGGGCCGCATCATGACTGGGTTGATCTCCCGTAAAAGCGTGAATCGTCGTCATATAACCCGTCTTGATGCCAAATGCACGGTTCAAAACCATCGCAACCGGAGCAAGACAATTGGTGGTACAAGAGGCATTTGAAACAACATGATCATTCGCCGTCAGTTCCGAGTCATTCACTCCAAACACCACCGTCCGATCGGCGTCACTGCAAGGCGCGGAAACCAATACTCTCTTTGATCCATTGCTCAAGTGCTGTTTTGCTTTCTCGCGACGGGTGAACAACCCGGTACACTCAAACGCAACATCGACATTGTCCCACGGCAACTCTTCAGGATTGCGAAGAGCGGTGACACGAAGGGTTTGACCACCGACCTTCAAAATATCGCCCGACTGCTCTATGGTCACGTTCAATCGACCGTGAACACTGTCGAACTGGAGCAAGTGAGCCAAGACTTCGGGAGTGGCCAGATCATTGATCGCAACAATATCGACATCTGCTTCCTCTTGTTCCAGCAAGGCGCGCAGGATATTGCGGCCAATACGCCCAAATCCATTAATACCGACCGTTAGTCCCATAGAATACCATCCCCATTATCACGTCGCATTCGCCGCCTGGCCCGACACACTCCCAAGCCCGTCTTGCGTACTCACTAAACCGAAACCCATTAATCTGCAATTGACTTTGGAAATGATTTTGGCAGCTCGTTTCGCCACGGTGGGTTTGATCCTCTGCGCGATACCGTGATTGACGCAACGGTTGCCCCAAACGCAAGCGCAACCTGCAACGCATTCAGCGAGAGATTCGGGATCTGTATCTTGTCCAAGTGCTTTGCAAAATACAGACTTGCCAGAAATCCTGCGTCAAACGCATCTCCTGCCCCTACCGTATCAACAACGCGAACCACGGTCGCCGGATGATGCACATCTCCCACATCTTTCAAATAAGCCGTCGCCCCGGCAGCACCGGACGTACGGATGACCAGACTCGGGCCCAAATCAAAAAGATGATCAATTTTTTCACGAACCGAATCACTGGACGGAAACATCCAATGCATGTCCTCATCAGACACTTTGCAAACATCTGTCTTGTTCAGAATGCGAGTCAAGCGTTTGCGATATCGGTCAACATCACGAATGAACGATGGTCGAATATTGGGATCAAGCACGACGAGTCGGCTCCCTCCCTCATTCTCAACTATAGAAGTATAGGTTTCAGCGACGGGTTCGGCTACGAGACTGATTCCGCCAAAAAACAAGGCATCGATGTCGTCTCCCACGAATTTTGCGTCCCTATCCGAAAACATCCGCCCCGCTGAATGTTCATCGTAGAACGTGTAGTGCGCATCTCCGTCATTCACCTGAACGAAAGCCAAGGTCGTTGGTCGGTCGCTAAAGTGAACATAAGAGAGATCGACACAGCTCTGCTCAAGGTCATCTCTCAATTTTTGCCCAAACATATCCGTTGACAATCCCACCATAATACCTGCGGGCACATCCAGTCGCCCCAAAGCACAGGCCGTATTGAATACAGAACCACCCGAACAGGGCCGAAAACCCGCGTGACCATCTCTCGTCGACATAGGAAGCATGTCGATCAATGCATCACCGCAACACAATATCATCCGACCACTTTCGGTATCGTTTCAATCACCATTGCAAACGTTACCGTCCGCACCACACCATCAGACATCTCAATCCCTTCAGACACGTCAATCGACGTCTTGGTCATATATGCAACTCCATAGGATGAGCATCGTGACGCTCCGATGATTCGAGTTTTCAAATGGCATCGACTGCATCCTAAATCGGCCACATATCTGCATGCAACGTGATGTCATTCCGGGCGAGGAATACAACAACGAGTCCAATTCCGATCGCACATGTATCGCGGCTGAAGCGGCCACCGACCATAATTCTTGGAGCACGCTGTGACGCACCATCACCATGAACAAATCATGCGTCATGTCAGGTCGTACGCGGAGACGCATCGGGAACACGGACACGGAGTCCTAACTCATGTAATTGACTATGTGTTGGATCAGATGGTGCTGTCATCATTAAGTCTTCGGCACGTTGATTCATCGGAAACATGATGACCTCTCGGATATTCTCCGTATTCGCAAGCAACATGACAATACGATCAATACCTGCGGCACAGCCGCCATGCGGTGGCGCACCATATTGGAAAGACCGCGCGATGCCACCGAATCGGTAATACAACGCATCGACATCATAGCCGGCAACTTCGAACGCCTTGACCATGATTTCAGGAACGTGGTTTCGTATTGCCCCACTGAGAATTTCGAATCCGTTACAAGTCAAGTCATACTGAAATCCAAGTACGTCCAATGGATCCTGATTGAGAGCCTCCAAACCACCCTGCGGCATTGAAAACGGATTATGCTCGAAATCGATTGCACCCGTTTCCTCATCTCTCTCATAAATGGGAAAATCCACAATCCAACCAAAGGAAAAGCGATCCGTATCGATCAAACCAAGTGCGTCACCGATGACGTCACGTGCGCGCCCCGCCAATCGTGCAAACTGACTTGGCTTCCCTGCGAGAAAAAACGCCGCATCTCCAACGTCCAATGTTAACTGATTACGGACCGCTTCTGACCGTTCGACACCGATATTCTTTGCAAGAGGACCAGCGGCTTCAACACACCCATTGACATCACGCCAGAAGATATATCCCATACCCGGCAATCCTTCCGCTTGGGCCCATGCATTCATGCGATCACAAAACTTTCGCGACCCTCCTCCCGGCGCTGGTATCGCGCGAACCTCCGTATCGTCCTGTTCAAGTATCTTTGCGAAGATGGCAAAACCCCCTCCCGCAAAATGCTCGCTGACATCTTGCATCTCGATCGGGTTGCGCAAGTCAGGTTTGTCGGTTCCATACATTCGAAGCGCATCACGATAGGGAATTTGTGGCCAGTGAGCGGAAGGCTCAACTCTGCGTGAACCTCCGAACTCACGAAAAACATCGGCTAATACAGGTCCAATTGTATCAAACACATCCTGCTGAGTAACAAAGGACATCTCGACGTCCAGTTGATAGAAATCCGTCGGCGCACGATCCGATCGTGGATCTTCATCACGAAAACAGGGGGCAATCTGAAAATACCTGTCAAATCCGCTCACCATAATCAATTGCTTAAATTGTTGCGGAGCTTGCGGCAACGCATAAAACTTTCCTGGATGCAGTCGCGACGGGACAAGAAAATCGCGCGCACCTTCCGGTGAGGATGCTGTGATAATCGGCGTCTGATACTCTCGAAAACCCTTGTCCCACATCCTGCGTCGCATCGACGCGATCACGTCAGCGCGAAGCGTCATATTTGCCTGCATGCGTTCTCTTCGTAAATCCAGATAACGATATTGCAGTCGTGTCTCCTCCGGATATTCCTGATCACCAAACACCATCAGTGGCAATTCACCGGCTGCATTGAGAACTTCAAGTTCACGAATAAAGACTTCGATTTCACCCGTCGGAATTTTTGGATTAATAAGATCTTGATCGCGGGCCTTAACCTCACCATCGATACGAATACACCATTCGTTCCGCACAGTCTCGACGGTCAGAAACGCGGGACTGTCCGAATCACACAACACTTGCGTGATTCCATAGTGATCCCGAAGATCAATGAACAAGACACCTCCATGGTCACGTACACGATGAACCCATCCCGACAATCGAACCTGCCTACCAACGTGATCCAAATTCAACTCTGCACATGTGTGACTACGATAAGGGTGCATAATGATGTTCCTAACGATCTGAGGAAATTTGGCCGCTATACAATGCGAAGATTTATTTCAAGCAAGGTCAGATTAAGAGATGTTCTCTCTAACAAATCAAACGATACCACTACAATAGATCCACGCACCACTCTAAATCTACCGCTGGACGTCAGCGTGCAGTGCATCAACACGCACAAGAACAATTGCCTTCATGCCGTTCAATAACCGCATTCAGTTTTTAGAATTTCTCAAGAGAGATCATCAAACAACCCAGAGGACGAATCGATCATCTCTGATCAACTTGCGAGAATCGCCTGAACCCATCAATCCATAACAGTCCGATTCGACACGATTGGACCGAATCACCGCGAACTTTGAAATCAACGACTTTAATTGTCCGCAGTTTTACTTTAAAATGATATCCACATCCGTTAAGTGTGACTTTAGCAAATAGAGTATAACGTAATGTGGATGAGTCTGCTCGACCGGACGGCCCGTCGCCTAATCCAAACGGGTCATCTACAAATCACCTACCCCAACGGGGAAACCCGTAGTTACGGATCAGGCGGAGGACCGACCGCCGCATTTGAAATTCGCACCAATTCGAGAATGCGAACACTCTGCCTAAATCCAGAACTGGCCCTCGGAGAGGGGTACATGGACGAAACAATCGTCCTCAAGGGAGTTGACGAACTCGAGAATCTCATGCGGTTATTGCTCCGCAATATGCGCCCAGACGGATTTTCGATGTACGTCCGCAGTCTCAGCAAAATCCGATTTTATGCGCGGGCCTGGTTACAACGAAATACAGCCCACTCAGCCAAATCGAATGTTGCCCATCACTATGACCTATCCGATGATCTCTATGGACTCATGCTTGATGATGATATGCAATATTCATGCGGTTATTTTTGCCGGCCCGATATGACGCTTGAAGACGCACAACGCGCCAAGAAACACCATATTGCACAAAAGTTGATGATCGAAAGGGGCTGTGAGATTCTTGATATAGGATGTGGTTGGGGTGGAATGGCGATGACTCTCGCGAAAGACTATGGCGCACGTGTAACCGGTATTACCCTTAGCGAAAATCAACTCGTCAAGGCTCGATCACGCGCAGAAGAGGCCGGTCTCTCTGACCGAATTCAATTTCACCTCATAGATTATCGCGCGCTTGATCAGCAATTTGATCGGATTGTCAGCGTCGGTATGTTTGAGCATGTTGGTGTGCCCCACTACACCGACTACTTTTCCACAATATCGAAGTTACTTAAGCCCGACGGCATTGCATTAATTCACTCCATAGGACGCGTATCTTCCCCGAGACCCCATTCACCCTGGATCCACAAGTACATCTTTCCGGGCGGTTATACTCCGTCGTTGTCTGAAATGCTCCCCGCACTGGAAGCGTCTGGTTTGTGGCAGTCCGATATCGAGGTGTGGCGACTACACTATGCGCTCACACTTCGAGAATGGCGCCGACGATTTCTTAACAATCTGGACACGATAAAAGAATGGTACGATGACACCTTTATTCGAATGTGGAGTTACTACTTAACGGCCTGCATCATGTCCTTTGAAGAACAGCAGCAGGTCGTCTATCAGTTACAACTTGCACATAAACGCGATACCGTTCCGCTCACGCGTGATTACATCTACCGTGATCCGATCTAATTGAATTTCCAATTGCGTTTGTTAGAAACAGCCTATGAAGAAGAACCTGATGACTTGGCACAGATGCCCGTGTCACATTATGAAACGACAAATTTTTGTGTTCACCTTATTAATCATAAGTGCTTCTAAAGGCAGGTGACCAACCAGGTGCTTTATGACCCGAACACATAAAGAGTCATTAAGACGATATATTCGCCGCGGAGATCGAAATATCCCACCTGTTTTTGCAGGACGCACGCCTATTCTCCGGCACATTGAAGAGACAGCACAGTCCTGCTGGAAAGATAAGATTCCATGTATAATTCTAAGTAATTTCGAACGAACACAAAGGCGGCGCATCACGTATTGGATGATTGAACCAAAACCGTTAATGCCACTGGAAGATTTGAGCAGTGTCTAGGATATCATCTTCGTTTCTGGCGAGATCCTCGACATCCTTCAGTAACAGCATCGATTGGGAGAACAGATATGAACATGCGACAGGGTATGAATGCAAACATCGGAGCAGTGCCTGCACCTATACGCATGATTGACTCGCCCGATACAAACGCTGTGGACACGTACCGGATGAGAAAAATACATCTTATCTCTCGGATTTATTCGAGTCGCTCCCATTGTTCGGATCCAAAACCGAGATATCAGGGGATCCATGTATACCGCAATGGCTCATCCACACAAACGATCCAGAAATATGGACGAAATACAAGAATTATGGCCACGCTTTCCCATGTTTACCATGGAGCTAGCCCGTGACCCGTAAGCGCCTGCCCGTCGGCATCCAGGACTTCGAGACCATTCGAAGCGAGAACTTCTACTATGTTGACAAGACCCCTCTCATCCGGCGGCTTGTGGATGGTGGCCGATTTTATTTCCTCTCGCGGCCCCGGCGGTTTGGCAAGAGTCTGCTGCTGGACACGATCGGGG
>JAPORU010000096.1 GCA_026710045.1 Aestuariivita sp.
GTTGATCCGTTTTGTTATCCTACCGGGCCAGAGCCACGATCGGATGGCGATGCCCGACCTTCTCCAGGACATTGCCGTGGTAACATTGATCGGCGACAAGGCCTGTGACTCAGACGCCTTACTGGATAGGCTTGCGGAACACGGAGTCAAAACGGTGCTTCCCCCGAAGAAAAACCGAACGCTTCCGCGCACCTTTGACCGAGACACCTACCGGGAACGGCACCGGATTGAGAATTTCTTCTGCAAAATCAAGGAGTTCCGGGCGATTGCGACGCGATACGACAAGACCGCATCCAGCTTCGCGGCGGGCATTCATCTGGTTGCAGGGGTCATCGCCGCACGATAGATGTCAACGGACCCTAATTCAGCACCGAATGCGCCACGCATTTCATGCGTACCACCGATCGCTGAATGAAATGATCCAATAACATCAGCGGGCGTATTGTTATCTTCATTGTCACCCGCGTACATTTGCGCTTCCCAGGATCCTGAAGCTCCGCCTTCGGCTTCTCCGACATGCCATTCAGTACCTCCGGCAGATGCGCTTCCTCCTTTCCATTTACTATCAGAGTCAGTGAAAGAAGCTTCTTTCAACATTACTTTCCATTCGGCATCAGTGGTACTATCGTTTAACCTAAATTCATCGATAGTCCCTTCGAGAGTGGAAGTTGCGTCACCTTTGAAATTCGCTTTTAGCATGGCGTCTGCGGTGAAATGACCGGAATCATTCCGCTGAGCGTTAGCGGATCGCTGACTGCGTATTTGCCCGCCGCTTTCCCATTGTAGGTTGCTTCACCAATCAACCCTGAGGTAGTAGCATCAACCGGTTGTAGATCTTCGGCATCAGTGCCAGGGTTATTGTCACCATAGGTTGCTCTAATATGTGTCGGTTTGCCGTCTTTGTCCTTACGAACCCACCAGCCGAAGTACAAATAATCGCTAGCAGTGTCTCTGAGAGTGGCTCCAGCGTTGGGTTTGAATGACCATGCCGTTCCCGCGGCAAGGGTGAAACCGCCTTCCGTATTTGGGGTTGAAGTACAATCATCCGCATTATACGTATACGTACCGGAAACGCCTTTAAAGGTTCCTTTCACCTCTGCATCATCCTCATAGTTTTGCGTTCCAACTGATGGAAACCCAGCAATATCTGTGTCAGCGCCGGCCGGTATTGTGTAAGTACCGACGTTGCCTTCTTCCGTCTTGGCCGTGAGTCCGCTACCTTCAGCGAAACTTACAACTTTTCCTGCGCCTTGATTAGTATAGAGTCTTGCTTCACCAGTATTCTTGTTGGGAGTAGTTCCTTCATCTCCCTTATAGTCAACGCCAGTCCATCCCCCAAGTGGTGTAATTGTTGTGCTTTGTTTTTTGAGAGTGATTAGAGCAATAGCAGGACTTTGTGTATCGGTTCTATCGACATCAAGTGTTGTTGTTGCGCCCACTGATAAGGCATTAGTATCCCCAGCCTTACCGAGTGCCGTTTTAAGATTTTTGGCATCATCCGTTTTTTTCTTCGCAGCAGCTTCAGTTGCGTTTGCAGCATCTAGTGCAGCTTTACATCCCGCGGAAGTTGCAGCGGTTAAGCCGCCGCCACAAGCTACGGGTGTTGGATCGGGTTTATCCGTCATATCGGTATCGTTGCCGGGATCATCACTTGAACCCCCGCACCCGGCAAGGGCCAGCCCGATGACAATTAACATGCCATAAATGTATTTAGCGCTCTTAGCCCTGCGGCGATTTTCAGGGAGGAACCCTACACGCACCATGGTTGACGGCATTATGTGAATTGCATATCTTCAAGACATGAGTGAAACACCCGATAATCAAGAATTGGACAAACGGCTCGTCGTACTGGAGGAACGTATGAATACTATTCAAGCGAATTTGGATAAAACCTTACAAGAATTCAAAACAGATGCCGAACGACGTGATAAAGAAGCCGCTCAACGTGAAACGACGAACACGCGTTGGATCATGGCCGGTATTTTGGCCGCAGCGGGGTTAATTGTTATTATTCTTGGCTTTCTTATTCGTCTACCCGTAGCCTCTTAATTGGGATCTGCGGCTGATTGGAACGGTCAATCGTTATAATGAAAGTGGGAAAAGGGCGACTTCGGTCGCCCTTTTTTGTAACGTGTCAGGATTAGGTTCTTTTGTTTTGTGGTTAAGGCGGAGCGGGATTCGTTCGCTGTAAAAATTTGGGGATTCATGACAAAAAAGTTACATCTTAAGTGGATTAGGTTTTGCATCCGCGGGTCGCATATAGAGGGGTCTAGGAGGTTGACTGACGTGCGGTAACCGCAGTTTTGCAATTTGGATGATCGCCTCGATGATTGACGTTCTCGGCGCGCGACAGGCCCAGCCTGTAAGAGCCAGAACCGATGCTGGATTCGGACCTATGACGATGGGCTCATATCCATCAACGATGGATTCGAGTGATTTTTTTGTCAAGGTACAATGCTGCGGTGGATGGCTCTGAGAGACGCCAAACAATTGCGCGTAGATGTGATCTCTCGGGGCGTCAAGGACGGCCAATCGCGGTCCCGTTTGGTCCCACACAAGGGCCTCAAGGGTTGATACACCTACGGCTGGAGTGTTTAAGGCAAAGGTAAGCCCCCGTGCGGCCGAGACGGCAATGCGAATGCCGGTGAAATTACCCGGGCCGATGCCAACCCCAATTCCATCGAGATCCGAAAAATCGAACTGATGATCTTCCAGGACTTCCTGCAGAAGAGGAAACAAGTGTTCGGCCTGACCACGCGTCATGTTGTCAATGCGCGTTGTAATTCTTCCTTGCGACATCACGGCCACAGCGCAATAAGGGCCTGAGGTATCAAACGCGAGAAGTGTAGGAGAAGAGTTTATCTCCGACATGTTTGTGTGGGAAAATTAACCGTTGAACGGATCGAGTCCTCCAACCGGGCGCACCTCTGTCACTTCTGGAATATAGTGTCGCAGAAGATTCTCGATACCCATCTTCAACGTGAGCGTTGATGATGGACACCCGGCGCACGCGCCTTGCATATGCAAGTACACAACTCCGCGGTCAAATCCGTGGAACGTGATGTCGCCGCCATCCTGTGCGACGGCTGGGCGTACTCGGCTATCCAGGAGTTCCTTAATTTGATTAACGACTTCCGAGTGCTCACCGCTGTGCTCGGCATGACCCCCTGATCTTTCGACGTCCGCTGCGATGACGGGATCGCCTGACTGAAAGTGTTCCATGATGGCACCGAGTATCGCGGGTTTGAGATGATCCCATTCGATATGATCGTCCTTGGTCGCGGTGACGAAGTCATTGCCCACGAACACCGCCGTTACACCACTGACCGCAAAGATGCGTGACGCTAGGGGCGACCCGCTTGCTGACTCACGATCTCTAAAATCGGCAGTGCCAGAATCCAAAACGGTTTGCCCGGGTAAGAACTTCAGGGTGGCCGGATTTGGTGTGGACTCGGTTTGGATAAACATGCCATTTCTCCCGAAAACTGTATAATTTGAATATGGGTTAGACGTTCGTGTTCGTCAAGATGATTGAAGATCCGGTGTTCGGTCAATGTCATCAAGCGTTCATCTTTCTGCAACAACCGACAGAACCGAGCGGATAAAGGAGTGGCATGACGTGGCTTTCGATTCCACATGTCATGGATATCTTTGACGTTCACGTATCGTTTTGTTCAAAAGACGATGGTTGATCGGCGGTTGATGGATCTGATCTGGAGCGATGCTGCGCAACGGGGTGTACAAGTGACGCACGTCAGATTCGATATCCGGTTTGATCGAACTCGTGGTATGATGCATGATGTTGATACGTCTCAATGCACGTGATCAATAAAGATAATGTCGATCATTCAACCATGTTGCAACATCGTTCCCTACAGACGTCCGAAATTGAAATCCCGGGAGACAGACAGGATCTGTCCGGTATGGGACTATGATCAGTGTCAGGTCAACTTTCAGGTTTATCTTTGCATGACATGACAACCGATAGCGCTGGCCCGTGGATGGTCTCGCCTCGTCAATGTCTATTTCCTGATGATATCCACTGTAGGCCTGTATCGGTATGTTTGTTTTATGGGGTGGGTCGGGGTTATTAACAAGGGACTTGGCTGCAGTATGGGTTGATCGCGCAATATTGTTCGAATTTCGCTCTGAACGGGCACAGTATCGAGGATTTGGAACAGTCCAAACTCAGAGGCACGCTCCCATTCACGCGATGGCCTCAAGCTGTTCCTTGCTTAGACTTACGGGAACAATCGTGATCGGCACAGGAAGTGATCCGGAATTTCGGGCAAGCTGCGTGACAAGTGGACCTGGACCCTTATTCCCATCGCCGGCGCCGAGTATAAGCACACTGATATTCTTGTCCTCTTTAATGTAGGTTAAAATCTCGGTTAAAATTTCACCCTCCCGAATCACAAGTTCGGGATTCACTGAATGACGATCGCGCATCCATTTTGCAAAGATTTCGAAGTGGGCGTTTATGCGCTCGCGCGCTTCCTCGCGCATGACTGCGCCGACACCGATCCAGTGATTGAACTCTTCGGGAGGAATCACGGAAATGATCTCGATGCTCGCTCCTGTATGCTCGGCTCGCATGGCTGCGAATTGCATCGCATTCAGACATTCCTGACTATCATCTAGAACAAGGAGTAACTTTCGCATCGGATCACCGGTAGGTTTTTGACAGGATGAAGCAAATTGAAACGGGCGTAACTCCGTCGCGCCATTGATTAAAGACTGGGCCCAACGCGTGGATGAACTTGAGTGCGCACAAAGGGTCCACACGACACGGTTATCTGTTGCGGATACCGCTAGCCGTTTGACGCAGCCCAGTCCCAATATATTTCGCGTATGCGACGGGCCATTGGGCCGGCCTGATACTGGCAGTCGTCAAAACTCGTCACTGGCATGACTTTTGTCATGTTCCCGGACATAAACACTTCATCGGCTTGTTCGAAGTCCTCAAATGTCAATATGGTTTCGCGAACTGTAATCCCTTCCTGCTTTAAGTTCGAGATATGGCGCGCACGCGTAATCCCGGCCAAGAATGTACCATTCGCGATCGGAGTCAATACCTCACCATCCCGGACCATAAAGATATTCGCGGTTGCCGTTTCCGCTACATTGCCCATGGCGTCGGCAACCAAGGCGTTTGCAAATCCTTTCGACCGGGCTTCGGTAATCATACGTGCATTATTTGGATAAAGGCAGCCGGATTTTGCGTTCACGACGGCATCTTCGAGGACCGGGCGTCGAAAACGTGTTCGCGTCAATGTTGTGGTTGCCGAGGCCGATGTCATCGGAAATTCCTCAAGGCAGATCGCAAATCCGGTCTCGCGTGAGCTTGGCACGACAGCGGTGGCATCTCCATGTATGCCCCAATACATGGGTCGAATATAGACAGCGGAATTCTTGGGAAACAATTCTAAGCCTTCGCGTGCAATGTTGACGATCTCTTGAGTTGACATCGTCGGCTTGATCATTAGGGCGGACGCTGAATGATTCAGGCGTTCACAGTGCAGGTCCAGATCCGGTGCAAGTCCCTCAAAGTATCGTGCACCATCAAACACGGTTGTTCCAAGCCAGGCGCCGTGATCGGCCGCACGCATAATCATGACGTCTTCGTCGTGCCAGCGTCCGTCAAAATAGGTCTTGATGTGTTTCCCAAAGGCCATGCGCGTCTCCTGTCTTGAATTTTTTTAGGGTCGCTCGATGTTGAGAGAGATAGAATGAGTCCGTGTGTCCGCCGGTGCTGTCATGATTGGTGTCACGTGCCGGCGTCGTAAAGTCATTTTTCTGTTACTTGTGACCGTCGTTAGCACAGTTCTTTTGTAAATTGTTGGAATGTGTCATCACGCAGCCGATCCCGTTGACTCGGACTGTTCTTGCAGGTGGAAGGCTATATCATTATAGAGAGGTCTCTCTTCTGGATGCGCGACAGGATGAAAGAATTAAAAAAACTTTTTCTTAAGACGTACGGTTGTCAGATGAATGTCTATGACAGCGAGCGTATGACGGATATCATGGGCAACCAGGGTTATACCATGACCGATTCGCCTGATGATGCTGATATGATACTCTTGAACACCTGTCATATTCGCGAAAAGGCCGCCGAAAAAATTTACTCTGAACTGGGTCGATACAGAGACATCAAATCGAAGAATTCTGACCTCAAAATTGGTGTTGCGGGATGTGTTGCGCAAGCCGAGGGTGTCGAGATCATGGCTCGACAGCCGTTGGTCGATTTCGTGGTGGGTCCGCAGACTTATCACCGGTTGCCGGAGATGCTGGAAAAATTGAATGTTGGCGAAAAGGTTGTCGCGACAGAATTCCCGGTTGAGAGTAAATTTGCGCATTTTCCTAAGCGCCTTGATGATCGTACGAATGTTACCGCCTTTTTGACGGTTCAGGAAGGGTGCGACAAATTTTGTACGTTCTGCGTTGTTCCCTATACCCGTGGGGCGGAAGTCTCGCGACCGGTCACGCGTGTGGTGCAGGAAGCGCGTGAGCTTGTGGGGCAGGGGGTGCGTGAAATTACCTTGTTGGGTCAAAACGTGAATGCCTACAACGGGCCTGGTTCGGATGGTCAAGGTTGGTCGCTGGCAAAGTTGATCTGGACATTAAGCGAGATTGACGGGCTTGACCGTATCCGCTTTACCACATCGCATCCGAATGACATGTCAGATGAGTTGATCGAGACGCACGGGGAATGTAAGAAGTTAATGCCTTACTTACATCTTCCCGTGCAAGCGGGCTCCGACAAGATCCTCAAGAGAATGAATCGCCAATATACGGCTGAGAGTTATATCCGATTGATCGAGAAAATCCGATCGGCCCGTCCGGACATCTTGATTTCGGGTGACTTTATTGTTGGATTTCCGGAGGAAGATGAGTCGGATTTTCAGGCAACCTTGGATCTGGTCGAGGAGGTCGGATATGGATTCGCCTACTCCTTCAAATATTCGGCCCGTCCGGGAACACCGGCGGCGGAACGAATGCAAGTGAGTGAGGATGTCAAAAGCGATCGTCTGCAGCGTCTTCAGTCTTTGCTGACGACGCAACAGAAAGCTGCGCAGTCCATGATGGTAGGTCGCGTGGTTGATGTTCTTTTCGAACGGGCCGGCTCTCTTGCGGGGCAAATGGTTGGGAAATCAGATTATCTTCAAGCCGTTCATGTCGCGAATTGTGATGTGCCACTTGGAACGATTGCGCCGGTCGAGATTATCGATACACATTCTCATTCATTGGCCGGAGTGCTGGCCTCGTCGTCACATCAGGGATGACATGAGCAAGGACGAGAGCAGTTGAGATGGGATGTTACGTCCATCGCATAGGTTAGAAGCGTGTCATGTTTCGAGTGCCACGTTGAAGAGGCTTTTTATATGAGGAGACGCTATTGGCCGTTGGTGCCTTGACCCATTCTGATCATGAAACCCGTGGTGGAGGGTTATTTATTGAATTCCCGGACAACCGACTTTTGGTCGATTTATGCGGTGAATATGATCGGAACTTGTTGGAAATCGAGAATAAGCTTGATGTTGAGATTGTGCGCCGTGGCAACCAGATTTCGATTCATGGCGACGGCCAGTGTCAAAAGCGGGCCGCAGACCTTCTGAAGAGTCTCTACCAGCGTCTTGAGCAAGGCCATGCTATTCAATTGGATGATATTGACCAGTTTCTGACTAGAGGTGTCGTGTCGTTCGCGGGCCGTTCACGTGATCAGAAGTCCCGAAGAGAGGGGGAAACTGATCGACTGGAAATCGTTACCCAGCGAAAAGTTGTCGAGCCGCGCAACACAGCCCAGGCGGCATATATTCAAACGTTGCAGAAACATGAGTTGACCTTTGGGGTCGGCCCGGCGGGTACAGGAAAAACCTATCTTGCAGTGGCTGTGGGAGTATCCATGTTCCTGACCGATCAAGTCGATCGTATTATCCTCAGCCGTCCAGCCGTTGAAGCCGGTGAGAAACTTGGTTATCTGCCCGGCGACATGAAAGACAAAGTCGACCCTTATATGCAGCCGCTTTACGACGCGTTACGTGATTTTCTTCCGAGCAATCAAGTTCGTCGTTTGATCGATGACAAGACTATTGAGATTGCACCAATTGCTTTTTTGCGTGGCCGAACGTTGTCGAGAGCCTTTGTTGTGCTTGATGAAGCGCAGAACGCGACAATTATGCAGATGAAGATGTTCCTTACACGTCTTGGCCGTGGTTCTCGAATGGTTATTACGGGCGATCGCACACAGGTTGATCTGCCGGTCAACGTGCCGTCAGGTCTTGCGCATGCTGAAGGTCTATTAAAGGGTATTCACAACATTGGCTTTAGCGTGTTCCATGCTCGAGACGTTGTCCGACATCCTTTGGTTGCGAGAATTATCGAGGCTTATGATGAATCAGCGGACGGATGTTCATCGTGATTCAATTCTTCGATTAGGGCGTAGATTTTGGCACTTGACATCATTACGGAAGATGATCGTCGGTATACGTTTGATATCGTGCGTGCCGCCGAATCTGTGTATGATGTGACGTTGTTGCGGTTTGATCTGAATTCTCATGACGTTGAGACAACGCTTGCGATTTGCGATGATGCTCGGATCGCTGGATTGAATGCACGCTTTCGTGGTAAATCAGAGCCAACAAATGTACTGTGTTGGCCGACCGTCTCTCTTGGATCCGATGTGGATGGCGCACTGCCGGTCGCGCCAAGGCTGGATCCGTTTGGTGCTATGTGTCTCGGTGATATTATGATTTCCTATGATACGTGTGATCGGGAGGCGCAGGACGCCCGTTTTACGGTCCGGGATCATTTTTGCCATTTAATGATCCATGGATTGCTGCACTTATTAGGCTATGATCATGTTCGTTGTGGTGATGCATCTCTGATGGTGGAGACAGAGACACAGTTACTTGGTCGGTTAGGCATCCGCCATCCTTATGGGATTGAGATGCAGTGAACTGATGCAGGCCATACTCTGCATTTCGGAAAGAGGTTATGAGCGATACAGATGATAGGAGCGCGGTACGTCGCGACCACAATCGGAGACAATCATCGACACAGACGGGCTTTATCAAGCGCTTTCTCAACTTATGGGATTTGGATAAAGGTGACGTTGCGGGGGATGACAAGAGTGAAATCGCGGGTGATTCATCATCGTCCGTAGATGGAATGCTTATCCTGCGGCAATTGCGGGTGCAGGATGTCACGATCCCGAAGGCTGATATTCAAGCTGTTGAACAGAATATTTCACGTCAGGAACTTGTCGAGATCTTTCGAGAGAGTGGCCTGACGCGGTTGCCGGTCTATGACGGTACGCTTGATGTGCCGGTTGGATTTATCCACCTTAAGGACTTCGCATTAACCCATGGTTTTAATGGCCAGGGTGATGGCGTGTTCGAGCTCGGTAAATTGCTTCGTCCGCTTCTTTTTGTTCCTCCGTCAATGCCGGTCGAGGTTTTGCTCCGGAATATGCAGGCCAAGCGTATTCATATGGCTCTGGTTATTGATGAGTACGGTGGTGTTGATGGGTTGGTTACAATTGAGGATTTGATCGAGCAGGTGATCGGTGAGATTGAGGATGAGCATGATGAGAATGAGGGCGAGACCTGGTGGCTTGAAAAACCGGGTTGTTACAGTGCTCTCGCAAAAACATCCCTCAGTGAATTTGAGTCGGTGATCGAACGATCCCTGACAGCGCATGATGGCGTTTCTGAAGAGGACATAGATACGTTAGGTGGACTTGTGTTCATGTTGGCCGGTCGTGTTCCCGCTCGGGGTGAAGTTGTCGTGCATCCCGAGGGTTTTGAATTCGAGGTTGTCGATGGGGACGCGCGACGGATCAAGCGGCTGAGAGTGCGAACGTCTCGAGTAACGGGATGAGTTCACGTTTCGTCTATGCGGTTGCTTCCTTTGTTTTTGGTGGATTCGGCGCTATCGGTTTGGCTCCGCATGGAATTTGGTCTGCCACGATCGCATCTCTGGCCATTGCATTCTTCGTCTTTTCGAGAGCAGAAACGGTCAAGGATGCCGCATTCTATGGTTGGTTGTATGGTATCGGGTACTTTATTGTTGCTCTCTTCTGGATTGTTGAGCCGTTTTTTGTCGAGCCCGAAGTATATGGTTGGATGGCGCCGTTTGCGCTGCCATTGATGGCGGGTGGACTGGCACTGTTTTGGTCCGCAGCCTTCGGTCTGGCGTTTGTTTCCTCGTACCGATCGGGGTATCGATCGGGTGCGAGTCTGGTGGTGACGTGGGGGTTGGCGGAATTTGTTCGCGCTTACGTCTTCACGGGGTTTCCCTGGGCGGCCCCGGCACAGATCTGGGTCGGCAGCGGACCCGATCTCTTGCTGTCGGTCATCGGCCCACATGGACTTGGGATGATGACACTGTTGGCGGGTTATTCTGCCTATGCACTGGTATCCTCATTGGAGCCATGGTTTCTGCGCGTATCAACACCCTTGTTGGCTGTCCTGATTATCGGACTTGGTTTTATATTTGAATATAATCTGCCCGATGTGACGTTCAGCGAATTTACTGTGCGTATCGTACAGCCAAATGCTCCACAGGATGAGAAGTGGGATCCCGAGAAGGCGCCGATTTTTTTTGCGCGACAGTTACGAGCCACCCGAGCGGGTCCGGAACG
This sequence comes from Aestuariivita sp., assembly GCA_026710045.1. GTDB lineage: Bacteria > Pseudomonadota > Alphaproteobacteria > Rhodobacterales > Rhodobacteraceae > JAPORY01. The sequence continues at coordinate 10,643 of JAPORU010000096.1, forward strand.
ACCTGATCTTGTTGTCTGGCCTGAAACCTCCTTGCTTCGGGTCTTGAAAAGGGCTGATGAGGCTCTCGGGCAAATCGTGGGCGCGGCTCAAGGCTCACAGGTTCTTCTCGGAGTCAATCGACGCGATAGAGACGCCTATTACAATTCCCTTATTGTTGTCGACCCGAGCGGACAGATCGTCGCAACCTATGATAAGCATCATTTGGTCCCATTTGGGGAGTATTTGCCCTTTTCGCGTTGGTTGCGGTCATCCGGCATCCGGGCGCTCGCCGAATGGTCCGATGGTGGCTATGCGCCGGGTCTTCATCCGCATCTCATTTCTCTTGGAGAAATCGGGAAAGCGTTACCACTGATTTGTTACGAGGCGATTTTTCCGCAACATGCGCGTGTGCGTGGTGAACGTCCTGATATGTTGGTCCAGATTACCAATGACGCGTGGTTTGGAACCTATTCCGGCCCGTATCAACATCTTGCACAGGCTCGGATGCGTGCTATTGAACAGGGATTGCCGATGATTCGATCCGCCAATACGGGTGTATCGGCTATGATCGACCCTTACGGTCGGATTGTTGGAAACATTGAAATGGGACAGGATGGTTTCATCGATTCGGCTTTGCCTGTACCGCTTAAGCCGACGATCTATTCGTACACCGGAGATTGGCCTGTCCTTCTGCTTTTGCTGGCTATCTCGATTGGTACAGTCATGCTCAAACAACGAAACCGTTTACTCTAGCTTCGATTTCTAACGATCATAATTCCCAAATTTTTGGGAACGTCTTATCAATCTTTCGGGGATTATAACCTTTGCTAAAACGGATCCCGATAGATTGCTTCTTCCCTCCGGTCTTTATGCAATGACCGAAAAACCTAAACAAGAACCGGAAATCCTGAATCCACGTTACGCTGGCGCGACCCCGAAAGCGGTC
>JAPORU010000144.1:0-8355 GCA_026710045.1 Aestuariivita sp.
GAAAAAATATTCCGGTAAATCGCAAAAACAATGAAATTTGACGAATTTGTCGAAAATTTTGTTAAAGATGGGTCAGAGTTGGAAACGGATTCAGGCGAGTTATATCTTGGATTGAAGGCTGGTCCTTGGTGATAGTCTATGCTCATCCGTCGTCGACCCGCCGTTCGAAAGAATGCACCTGTATCGACGCACATTCCAATTTGGAAAGGTGATGATCTTAACGAAATTGCTCCGAAATCAACCGCTCATCCAGACCATGACCGGGATCAAAGAGGATCCGGTAGACAATTGACGGCTCGGACTTTATTTCGACCCATACAACATCCTTAACAGCATCTGAATCGCCCTCGGCCATAACCGGACGCTTATCCGATTCCAGCACATCGATACGGACGCCCGCATGACTTGGGAGCAACGCTCCTTGCCAGCGACGCGGTCGAAATGGCGCAATCGCCGTCAAGGCGAGAACATCCGATCCAATCGGCAAAATGGGGCCATGTGCGGAATAATTGTAGGCTGTCGAGCCCGCCGGCGTCGCAACCAAAGCACCATCGCACACCAACTCAGCTAACCGCAGACGACCATCTACGGTAATCTTCAATTTTGCCGCCTGCGGACCCGTGCGCAGGAGCGACACTTCGTTAATTGCGAGAGCGTCATGCAAACATCCTGATCCGTCCATGGCCCGCATCGAAAGAGGATTTATTTCCTGCTCTTCGGCGCGTTCAAGCCGTTCCAACAAGTCAACCTCATTATAGGAGTTCATCAAAAACCCGATGGTTCCCCTGTTCATAGCATAGACCGGTCGATTCAATGATTGCGTTTTCAAAAGAGTTTCAAGCATAAATCCATCACCGCCCAACACGACAATGACATCGGCTTGATCAAGTGGTGCATCACCGTATCGCTCAATCATCTCCTCACGTGATGTCCGTGCGATCACAGTATCACTCGCGAGAAATGTAATTTTCTGTGTCATGTGTCTTTATTCCCAAGGAGAGCATAAAAAAGGTGAAGTTCTTCCCAGTAGCACGTCCTATCGCTCATTTGGTCACTTTTCAAACACTCGTGCATTCATTAAGAGCGTCGCATCGACAACACTGCTCGGAGATTTGAAATCATGAACGAGATACTCTCTGACACGGGGTTTTTTTCGACAGGCCTGCACAAACGTGATCCTGAGATATTTTCAGCAATTACGCGTGAATTCGGTCGGCAGCAAAATGAAATTGAACTTATCGCCAGCGAAAATATCGTTTCCGCCGCCGTGCTCCAAGCACAGGGCTCAATCATGACCAACAAGTACGCGGAAGGCTATCCATCCCGACGCTATTATGGCGGATGTCAATTTGTCGATATCGCGGAATCCCTCGCCATTGAGCGTGCGTGCCAGCTCTTTGACTGCAACTTTGCCAATGTCCAACCGAATTCAGGATCTCAGGCCAATCAAGGTGTTTTTCAAGCATTACTGCAACCCAATGACACAATTTTAGGCATGAGCCTCGACGCAGGAGGACATCTTACCCATGGAGCGGCACCCAACCAGTCGGGCAAATGGTTCAAAGCCATTCAATACGGAGTGCGACGGGACGACAACTTATTAGACTACGATCAAGTCGAGAGGCTCGCACACCAACACCGGCCCAAGCTCATCATCGCGGGAGGATCCGCAATTCCACGTCAAATCGATTTCCAACGCTTTCGAGAAATCGCAGACATGGTCGGGGCCTATTTTCAAGTCGATATGGCGCATTTTGCGGGATTGGTTGCAGCCGGAGAACATCCATCGCCCTTTCCTCACGCACATGTGGTCACAACAACAACGCACAAGACACTCCGCGGTCCTCGCGGCGGAATGATTTTAACAAACGATGAAGACCTCGCAAAAAAATTCAACTCGGCGATTTTTCCCGGAATTCAAGGGGGCCCACTTATGCATGTCATTGCCGCAAAGGCCGTTGCGTTCGGAGAAGCCCTAAAACCCGAATTCAAATTGTATATTCAAAGGGTCATCCGCAATGCACAAACCTTAAGTGAGGAACTCATAAAAGGTGGACTGAGAACAGTCACCGACGGGACCGACACACATATCGTATTGGTCGATCTACGCCCAAAGGGAGTGAACGGAAACACAACCGAGAAAGCACTCGGGCGGGCAAACATCACCTGCAATAAAAATGGTATTCCCTTTGATCCCGAGAAACCCACCATTACAAGTGGAATTCGTCTCGGATCTCCGGCGGGAACCACCCGTGGATTCACAGAATCAGAATTTCAAATGATTGCGCACTGGATCACGAAAGTTGTCAACGGACTTGCCAAACATGGTGACGAAGCGAATGATAAAGTCGAAGCTTGGGTCAAGGATCATGTCCTTGAACTCTGCAAGAAATTTCCCATCTATCCAAACTTGTGACGATCCAGGTGACTTTGGCATATGCTGAATAGACGAAGGATATCTGAAAGTTGTCAGTCTTCCGATCCCATCATGAACGCATGTCACGACATCTGGAGATCGATGATCTTCTGTAGGAAAATGACGTTGAAAATGATATGTGCCATGGACCGAGTGTCCAGATCGCATTCACATGGCCACAACACATCTGCTGCACTCGTGCGCACGACATTCATATCAATCGATCGCAAACAACGGGCTTGTAGCACTGCCCACTTTTTGGCAGAACACGTTAAATTCAGATGCCCAATCAATGAGAAGTAACCATGGCGATAACCACCTGCGTTTTTGACGCCTACGGAACTCTGTTTGATGTTGCCGCTGCAGCGCAGCAAACTGCGGAAGACGGTGAATTTCCAGAATTACAGGACAACTGGCAAACTCTCGCAAAACATTGGCGTGACAAACAATTGCAATACACGTGGATGCGTGCAATCACCAACACTCATGATGATTTTTGGAACGTGACACAAGACGGTCTCGACTGGGCTCTGGAAGCAACCAAGCTTGAATTGATTCCCAATCTGCGCAAGCGCCTATTGGACCTCTACTGGGAGTTGAGAGCTTTTCCCGAAGTCGTTGAGATGTTGCAATCCTTAAAGTCGGCTGGCAAGCAAACGGCAATTTTATCAAATGGTTCACCCGACATGCTGCATGCCGCGGCCCGCTCAGCTGGAATCAGCGAGCTCCTTGACGCCATTCTTTCCGTCGCGGATGTGGGCGTATTCAAACCCGATTCCCGCGTTTACGACCTTGTGAACAAGTATTTCAATTGCACGAAAGACCAAGTTCTATTTGTATCGTCCAATGGTTGGGACGCATCGTGTGCCGCAGGATACGGGTTCATTACCGCTTGGGTTAATCGAAACAATGAGCCGGTCGACCGACTTCCCTGGCGACCCTTAACGGTTCTTCCGGATCTCACAGAAATTCCTCAATTTTCAGACGTTTAATGCCCAAATTTCAAACGTCAGACGGTCTTTCTCTCCATTTCACAGATGAAGGAGACGGATTTCCAATCCTCTGTCTGGCAGGATTAACCCGGTGCAGCGCAGACTTCGACTATGTCACACCTTATCTGCGAGAAAACCGGCTCATCAAACTGGATTACAGAGGTCGCGGACAATCCGATTGGGCCAAAGATCCTCTGAGTTATTCTATTGCCGTTGAATCAGAAGACGTCATTGCTCTGTTGGATCATCTGGGATTGCAGAAAACAGCCATTCTCGGCAGTTCGCGCGGAGGTTTAATCGCCCTCTGGCTCGGCTCCATCGCAAAACATCGCCTCTTGGGTGTCGCATTCAACGATATAGGCCCTGAACTTCAGCCTTCAGGACTCGGTAACATACTGGAATATCTTGGCCGAAATCCGGTTTGGAAAACATATGAAGAAGCGGCACGTGAAAGAGAAAAATCAATGTCGGGGTTTGTGGCAGTGCCGGTCAAACGCTGGCTCACCGAAGTCAAAAAACTCTACGCGCAGTGCGATGACGGCCTCACGATCCGATATGATCCTAGGCTCAGAGATGCGACCGTTGCGGCAACCACCCATCCCGCGCCCGACATGTGGCCCTTATTTGACAACCTGCGCGACATGCCGCTCGCACTTATTCGGGGCGCCAATTCTGACCTCCTAAGTTCTCAAACCGTCAAAGATATGAAACACCGCAATCCCGATCTCATCACAACAGATGTCGCCAACCGCGGACACATTCCGTTCCTTGATGAACCGGAAGCGGTCATGGCCCTTCACCAGTGGCTTCAGAAGATGCAATGAATATCGATATGATTCAAGCGGCTGCACAGCGGCTTGACAACCGCATCATCCGCACACCCTTTCTCACGTCTCCCTTTATTGACGAACGCGCCGGACGAAGGGTCTGGATCAAGGCCGAATGCTTACAACATACACGCAGCTTCAAATTTCGTGGTGCCTGGTCAGCAATTTCAGCCCTTGCACCAGACATCCGGGCAAAAGGTGTAATGGGGTTTTCAAGTGGCAACCATGGCCAGGCACTTGCGCGTGTCGCGAACATCTTTGAAATTCCATCGCTCGTTGTCATGCCGTCGGATGCAGCTCAAATAAAGATTAACAATACACGCCAGTTGGGCGCTGAAATCATTCTCTACGAACGCAACTCTGAAAATCGCGAGCAGATCGGGGCAGACATCGCAAAAGAAAGGGGCATGACACTCATCAAACCTTTCGATGACCCAGAAGTGATTGCCGGTCAAGGCACCACCGGTTTAGAAATCGCGGATCAAACCACCAAACTTGGTCTGTTGCAGAAGACCGACGTTCTGGTTTGCTGCGGGGGCGGCGGCCTTATATCCGGTATTGCACTGGCCCTGGAAGCACAAGCCCCTCACCTGCGCGTCCGGTCCGTCGAGCCCGAGCACTTCGACGATGTCGCGCGATCCCTTCAATCCGGAGAACGCAAACGAAACACGCGACGGTCTGGATCACATTGCGACGCCATCCTGACACCGGAGCCGGGAAAACTGACGTTTCCGATCATGCAGAGGCTATGTGGACCGGGCTTGGTTGTCTCCGACGTCGAGGCACTTCAAGCCATGGTGGTTGCCTATGAACATCTGGGAGTGATCGTTGAGCCCGGTGGCGCCGTCGCACTAGCGGCCGCGCTCTATCGTAAAGAATGGATCCATTCCGATGATGTAATTTGTATCCTGACCGGAGGAAACGTTGACAGCAACGTATTCACAAGAGCTCTCGAGCAATTCGGCACGAATGCATGATATCCGTCTCGTGTCTCGTAGGACCACTTGCCGATCATTTGGCTTCAAAAATGACCAAGCGATCACCTCTCTTTACATACCTTTAAAACAATATTCCGCAACTCAATGCCGACCCTCGACGCAACAGAAGACATCAAGAAACGGTTATTCTTCATCAGAAAAAAATCCAACCATAAGAAACGTGTCTAACCCGCAGGCGGGGCATCCGTTTGACTGACACCACTCAATTTACCGACTTGACCAAGAAACATGAAACTCAATTCCATCGTTCATGGTACACCAACACAAAAGAACCCATTGGTTGTTGTGCACGGACTCTTCGGTTCTGCACGAAATTGGGGAGCGATTGGCAAGCGATTGTCAAACGAACGACAAGTGATCGCAATCGATTTACGCAATCATGGCGAGAGCCCATGGTCAGAAGGTCATAGCTATGAAGAGCTGGCCGATGATCTCAGGCAATTCATTACAACATATTGGAGCAAGGTGGATTTACTCGGCCATTCCATGGGCGGCAAGGCCGCCATGATGTTCGCCTTGAACCACGCGTCCCACCTACACCGACTGATCGTGGCAGACATCGCACCGGTCCGTTACGAACATGACCAAAATCAGTTCATCGCCGCCATGCGCTCGCTTGATCTTACGACGATCAAAAAACGCTCTGAGGCTGCACGACAATTCGATGATCAAGGAATAGACCCTTCCCTGCAGGGATTTTTCTCCCAATCCCTGAATATCGTGGAAAAATCATGGCGATTGAATCTTGATGTTTTGGAAAAGAACATGGCATCAATTATGGCGTTTCCAAAGACAACCCAACATTGGGGAGGACCTGCACTGTTTTTATCGGGTGCCAAATCGGACTATGTACAAAGCCAGCACCGCGCGGAAATCAAGCGCCTCTTTCCACAGGCTCGATTTGCCAAATTACCAAACGCCGGTCACTGGTTGCACACGGACGACCCACGTGGGTTCGAAGCAACCGTTCGAATTTTTCTCAATTCTCAAGAGTGACTCTGAAAATAGATCTCTACACTTCCGCGTTACCGGAACGGCAATCTTTATGGGAAACGTCAACCCAACATCCATAATTGAGTTTCGCGACAATTTCGGTGTGGAATAAACTCAGGTCACAGACTTTGTTACATTTGACACACCTCACTTCACATTGTGCATCTCAAATGCGAGGTGAATCGCGACGAGAAATCAGCTGTATCGGCACCCCGGTAAACTCCTCGCATACACCAATAATCGTCTGATGACTGTGATATCAAAACCTGAGTGTCGGACGTTGATCAGGCTATATCCGCGATTACTACTGTTCCCCGAGAACCGCCACAGCCGAACAAATCCGACCTCCAAGACCAAGCTGAAACAGTCGCGTATGCTTCGTAGGCGAACCCACCAATAAGACCGTTTCCTCACCAACCGAAATCACATTGATGTCGAAGCGTCAAAAAATGGGGAATTATATACACTACTTGAAAATTTTAAATTAACTCCTATATTAGAATTATCATAATTAGGAGATTTAAAATGACCCATCCATCCCCTGGTCGATCCGATCGAGAAGGTTTGACGCTTGTTCAGATGATGGACATGTTTCCCACAGAGGAATCGGCAATACAATGGTTTGAAGAATGCATCTGGCCTGAAAAAAGATGCTGCGGTAAATGCGGAAGTGAAAACACCAAGGAAGTTCCTAACGCCAAGCCAATGCCGTATTGGTGCAGCGACTGTCATTCCTATTTCAGTGTCCGTACAGGAACACCGATGGCGAGAACAAATATCCCGATGCGCAAATGGGCGATTGCCATCTATCTGTGCTTGACCAACCTTAAATCGGTCTCCAGCATGAAATTGCATCGTGATCTTGGAATCACACAGAAATCGGCCTGGTTCATGATGCATCGCATTCGGGAAGCATGGGCCTGTGATGGACAGGACGGCCCGTTTGACGGCCCTGTAGAGTTTGATGAGACCTATAGGGGTGGTAAGCGCAAGAACAAGTCGAACCGCGCAAGCACGCCGAGGGACGCGGAGCGGTGGACATGACCGCCGTGGTCGGAGCCAAGGATCGCGCGACCAACAAGATCAGTGCCACGGTTGTCCCGTCCACGGACAAGGCGACGTTGCAAGGGTTTGTGGCCGACAACGCCGGAGACAATGCGATGGTTTACACCGACGATGCTCCGGCCTATGAGGGGATCCCGAATCTCCATGAGACGGTCAAGCACTCGGTCAGCGCGTACGTCAACGGCATGGCGCATACCAATGGTATCGAATCGTTTTGGTCGATGCTCAAGCGCGCGCACAAGGGGACGTTTCACAAGATGTCTCCCAAGCATCTGCAACGGTATGTCAATGAATTTGCCGGTAAGCATAACATGCGCGATCTAGACACGCTTGAGCCGATGCGAAACACGGTTGCGCGGTTTGTCGGTCGTAATCTTCTGTTGCGGGATCTTCTTGCCTGCAACGGTCGATCCAACGCGGCGCGATAAGTTCTTGTTGCGTAGAAGGGCGCGCGCCAGTTTCTCCGGCGTTGCGCCCTTAAGATCACGTTTCGGGTCGATCATCGGGACTCCACGGGTCATGTTTGCTCTCCTGTACAATTTTCAATTTCAGCAATGATGCTGTCTAATTCCCCCTGCACCCATTCATGCTTGTTCGGGAATATGTCATGGATGTGCCGCTCGGTTTTTCGGAAGTGTGGTGTCTCCAATTTAAACTTGATTGTGTACTGCCGGTCTGGGTCAGACGTTTGATACGCATTCAGACGGGATTTCCAGTTCTTTGCAATGCCAACCTTGTATTCGCCAGGATAGGACGGGTGGGCAATCACATAGACAAATTTCTTTTCGCGGTAATCAACGGCCAAGTCGGTCCGTTTCGGTGGGTCGGTCCGCAAATGAATTTCGTTCTGATATTTGAACAGGTCGTTGGGGTCGGCTGCCTCTTGAGTCAGTCGCTTGTTGACCAGTTCATACGCTTTGATCGAGACGTCGATTCCAATCCACTGGCGTCCCAAATGTTCAGCCGCAACACATGTGGTTGCACAGCCGCAAAAGGGATCGAGCACCATTTCACCGTCGTTCGAGCTGGCGGCGATCACGCGCTTCAGCAGCGCAAGGGGCTTC
>JAPORU010000144.1:8554-11500 GCA_026710045.1 Aestuariivita sp.
GGACCACTTGCGGTAACACCACACAATCTCATTCCGGAAATTGCCCTCACCGAATACACAGTCCATAAGCGTTTTCAGGTAATGGCTCATGGTCGGGTCGCAGTGAAAATAAATTGAGCCCGTCTCCTTCAACAAGCGGTGGCATTCCAATAACCGAATGGCCATGTATGCGAGATAGGCAAAATTGTAGGAATTACCGACGCCTTGAATGCCGTTCAGATAATGATAGAGTTCCGGTTGGTCTTCTTTAATTGTGACAAGCCATTCGTCCTTAACGTCTTCTTCCCTGAAAATATCATCAAACTCTGCACCTTCGGCACTGCTTCCAATCGGCGCTGTAAACCGTTTGTTTTTGTTAAACGGCGGATCAAGATAAATCAGATCAATACACCCTGAATTTATTTCGCGCAAAACATCAAGGTTATCGTCGCAGAAGATTGTGCGGTTTGGAACGTTGCACTCAGTCATCTCGTTTTTTCCGTTTCTTCGCTTCTCTGCGCCATTGAGCAATTTCTTCAGGATCTGTGCTGACCTGTGCGTTTCCAAGATACAGTTTTGCGACTTCTTTACCCCTTCGAAACTTGCGAATATTTTGCAAAGCTATTTTAATTATCGGGATGTGCTCGTAGATAATAGCGACACACAATCCGCCCCATAATGCTGATATTATCCAAACCGGAATCGTCATTTTGATTCCCGCCGTCGTAAGGAGAATATTGGTGCAACCTCAAAAGGAAAGTATGATATATCTTCGTCGCATCTCCCGCTCATAAACCGATTCGCCGGGATTGTCAAGTAGGGTATATAATTCCCCAAAAAATCAATACCACCTCTTTACCGGAGACGCCGATCTGTATCACCTTTATTGACGACTTTTCCAAGATTGACCGCCCTGATCAATACCGGATCGAAGACATGAGAAACCGGCAAATTGCTCTGATCCCGATTCGTCCTAAAGAAGTGTGACATGAACGGAAGCCGCAATGATCATCTCGGAGAAGCCCGATCTACGACTTCACGCACTCTCGCTTCACCTCCACACCACGTTGGGAACTCAAATCGTCAACCCGGGATGACTCGTTACCCAGAAATTCCTACAGACTCTCCCTATACCTGTACCTGCAGCACAACATCTTCCGTTAACCGGATCTGCGGCTCGCCGTTCACAGTCTCTCGCCGCACGGGTTTATCATCTGTAAGACCAATCTCCGTTCAGAGGCTCACCAGAACAATCCGACGACCATTGGTGTCGATATTGACGCGTCCCGCAGTCATACCCTTTCGCACGTGCTTAGCCAGAATAACCAAGAACAACAATCAACTCTAAATCGATCTGCATTTTTTTCGGCAATAACAGTTGATCACAATTTCGCGAAAAATTTCCGAAAGGTTGTATTTCGCACTTGCAGCATTTATTCCGTCCACCAGATGTCGAATCAACAGAATTGGAGAATCCACATGAATCATATCCAAACAAACCCGGTCATGCGGACCACACTCTTGGCCGTAACGGTGGCATTCGCGAATATTGGAGGATCCGCCGAAGCGCTGGATCCGCCCTTAACGGTGCACGGAACCGACGGCAACGACAGTCTAAAGGGCGCGTGGGGTAACGACACCCTGTATGGTCATGGAGGCAATGACCGTTTATGGGGAAAATTTGGTAATGACACGTTGTATGGTGGAGCGGGCGATGATTCCCTTTGGGGACGGTGGCAAAACGACTTCCTGGATGGCGGAGCGGGAAATGATCGCCTCTACGGTGGCGATGGCACTGATCAGTTGTTTGGCCGTAATGGTGATGACCACCTTTATGGTGGATTAAGCAACGATAAATTGTTTGGTGGTCGGGGCAATGACCATCTCTACGGCGATGACGGACGCGATCGTCTCTACGGACACCGTGGAAATGACCACCTCTATGGCGGCGCCAATCGTGACTATCTCGCCGGAGGTCGCGGCAATGATATCTTATATGGAGACAGGGGCGATGATTGGCTGGCCGGAGGTGACGGCGATGACTATCTCGAAGGGGGTCCCGGTTCAGACGTCATGATTGGCGGTGCTGGTCAGGACCGGTTCAGCCTGAAAGGCAATCGCGATTCCGACCGCGACATCATCGTATCGCCTGCGCTGGATGACAGCCTTCAATATACCGGTATCCGTGGTGAGCCATCACGCGGTTTCCCAATTAATAACTGGTTTGTCGAGATCAGCATTGATGAGGTATCGATGCCAAGCCTGGTCATTAATGACCAAGTCTATACTTTGGACCGTGACCATTTTGAACCCATCGCACACCGGCTCACACCCTTGTGGGAAGCAGAAGTGGACGTTATCTTTTTCAAAGAATAACGCGGCACGTCATCACAATTTTCTCGACATCCTCATCTGGATGTCGCAGGCCGTTAAAAAGAGAAGAAAGGAACGTCAGTTGGGAAGATGGAAAATGTGGCCTGGCAAGCGCCGACTGTGCGCATCAATTGCCAGGTCATCCATCGCTTATCCTGGAGATGTAATCTCTCGCGGCCCATTCGTCAGCCGGATTGATGACTTGACCCGGAGTCCGTTGAAAATCCACTCTTCCCTTTGAACACAGCCCATCTTTAACAAAATTTCGCGGAGAATGGCCATATTCGAGGATTTTCGCGATCGGATGGAATTTTTTATGTTTTAAAATCAGTATATTAGATGTTTATGGGTGCATGATTCTTCAATGTCGGGACATAAAGTGATGTCTGCCTCTTGCACCACGCCCCGCCCTGCGGTCGGCGGGGCGCCTGTTTATTCGCAAGATCCGAACACGCACCACGGCGAGCGGGGAGTCCACTTTTTCCCACCGTCTGGTCGCGCGCCGGCGGGAAGGAGACAGGGTCCGTCCGAAGACGCTGTTGAACCTTGGGCGTCACGTTCCCATGGATCAAGGCGATTGGCCGTTGTTGTGTC
>JAPORU010000073.1 GCA_026710045.1 Aestuariivita sp.
TCATCCATCCACCCGTCTTCACGCTACCACCAAGGGCGCCAATGTCAACGAAACCCAACCGTAGCGCACGACTCGCCAACCCAATCCGCGGCGAGGGATTTCTCATAGTATCTTTGGCGATTATTCTCGGATTGGAAACAATACGACGAAGCGGATATCTAAGTAAGGGCTTAAACAATAAACCCTGCAAAATCGAGCATCGATTCCTCTCCATTTCTAAAAGTCACCAGCGTTTGCTTGAAAGCTGGTTTTTGGATCATCTGAGCTATAAAATGGCCGGTGTCACAAAACCTTCAATGTAGGTCTGCGTACAAACTATACGATGCGTCCGACTATATGGAATAGAACTTTCATATATCAAAATAACGGGAATTATTAAGATAATTTGACATGACGCATTATGTTGTGTTTAGATCGCAATATAAAATCACCATATTGTATGCGGTCAAGTTATCTTAGTAATCCTCAAAATAACGGTAACTTGTGTTTATAGTTATCATATAGACATTTTCGGGGTGTCTACGTGATATGATAAGTTAAAAATCTGGAAGCTGAAAATTTTTCGGATCTTCAGGTTTCAGAGATCGGGGTTCTTGTTAAAATAGTTAACGACTAAATCCTTTGTTTATGCACTACGTTGGACTTTGCGATGGGGATGGTCTGTCTGGCAGTCATCGAAAGGCACACACCGTCCGCGCACGGGTTTCTGCTGCGCAGCCTGTCCTCTTTTGTTTCTGTGGATACTGTGTATATTGACAAAAGGACCCGATACTTGAAGACGCTAACTTGCTCCCGATCACCTTTTTTCGAGTTAACTTACCTTCTACTCTAAGCACAATGTGATTGACCCAATGAAAGCCCGTACAGTCAGATCTGATATGCATTACGAAGTGGCATTCTCTCGTCCGGCCTTCAGCAGAATTGCTTCGTTTTTTCAAATTATCGAACCTATTTACGACGCCTTCTCCTCAGAGCTTGTAGTTCCTTCCGATGCGATTAGTTTACAAAATGGGACGACTATCGCGACGTCTGGTGTAACTTTGAGTTTGTTTTCGGGCCTCAGTGTATTTGAAGCAAAGCTTGACGGATACAAGGCACATCTTATTGACCTTAGGTCAAGCGAGGCCATTAATCAGGCTAAACGACATGTTAGGCTATTTGAAGATGCCGTATCTGGATTTCTAACCGACAGTGTGCGTGGACATTCGAGACTGATGACGCCTTCATGGATCACGCTCCAAGGAGGTGCCGCTGCTGCAAAGGATCTTGTCAGAACACTGACTTGGCTTCCAGATTCTGACGATCCATTTCAAATTGGTGCGACAAACACTCGTTCGCTTGTTAAGTTCGAATGTTTAAACGATAACGACCGTTATAAAATTGGCATTACAGTTGACAAGTCAGCCTTACCGGAGGCTGACTTGTTTTTAGAACTTTCTGGAGAGTATTCTTCTGATTCTCATTTTTGTAACTTTGATGATAAGGTGACCCACCTTGCTAACATCTCGCGGACGGTCATTGACAAATTGGACATTACTATGGAGTAACACATAGAATGCTTATAGCATCGCCACATTCTATGCTAACACAGACACAGTCAGCACATCAATCAATGCTGACAGGTGCTCGCCGAAATATGCGACTTTACCCACAAGGCGATTCATTCGGAGTTGTCAACACAACTCTGTATTTTAGTAGTTACTCTGCAAGCCGGCCCAAGTCGCTAGCGAAGACTGGTCAAACTCTCGGAAATTTCAGAATCCATAATGTTCGTGGAGTGTCGTTGAGGGACGATAAGTTCTATTATAATTCAGCGCAAGATTTGATAGAGAAATACATTTCAGGTTCTTTTTTGCGAGCTGTACACACTTCGGAATCTATCCTGTCCATTGTCCAATTTGGACTTATCACGTCGTCGCAAAACTTCGGTACCTGGTTGCAAGAAGCTTTGCAGGAATTAGATGAGTGTCCATTGTACGCTCAAGAAGAGGAGATAGACGAACCCTCGGACGTTGCATTGACAAAGGCAAGGGAATTACTTGAGAAGGTCTCCAACAGTGTAATCGATCGTCCCGAGATTTATCCCATGCAGGAAGGTAGCATAGCTATCGATTTTCGCAGTTCTTGCAGCAAGAGTGGAGTCTTATTTTTGATCGAGCGCGACGGTTCTGGCGCACTTTACCATCGAACTGCCAGCTCCAAGGGGCGCCTACGAGTTGATGACGCTGCAGATTTGCTTAAAGAAGGCGGATTCAGAGAGTTGAAAAGAGTGGGTGTTCAGTAGTGACAATTCAGATTGATGAACAGGAAACCACGCTCTTTGGTCATGATGAGAAGCTTGGTAGGGATGAAAGATCAGAATCGGGTGCGAAGCGCTCTTTTCGGCGACTGAGGGCGGAGGGTGGAGTTCGAGTGCATGCTTCGAAATTTGAGCCACCCCGAAACACGAACGAGATTTCTGTCAATCGCATGGATTTGGCGTCGGCGGCAGTGCTCGCTGAGTTGGGCACACAAAATGCCAGTACGTCCGGAAGGAGGTTCTGGGGTTGGTATACAATAATGATGAAAGACGTTGAAGAAGTTGGCTGTTGTGTTGTCCCGACGCCGTTAGACGGTAATCCTTACCATGCTGATATTGTGGTGCCGATTGCGTTGGATGCGGAAGACAGGAAGGACGTCCTTAGAGAGTATGCCAGAGACTTGGCCTATCACGCTACATTTGTTCCATGGGGTGAGTGGATAAAAAAAGTGGTATGAGGGTGGACACCGTCTTTCTCGTGCCATCGCTTGCCATTTGTTAAAACGCACAGTCGGGTCGGTTCTGGAAAGCATCTATGATTGCAACTCCCAAAATCGACTTTTTTAAGGCTTTTTTGCGCGTTCTGTCGGGACGTCAAACCAGCCGAATTCTTTCGGCGTATGGTTTTGTTGAAGTTCGTCGACGTGGCAGTCACATAGCCATGCAAAAGACTGATGTTCGCGTTATCATTACATTCTTGCCCCCGGATCATCGCGAATTGCGTAAAGGAACTCTGCGCTTAATTATCTGTTAGTCCGGTGTGCCACGCACAATGTTCGAAGAAGGACAATAGCGAGGGTTTCGCTGGGAATTGGCCCTAATCCAACATAGGTTCCGAAGTTACCATGCGAAGGTGATAGGATCGTCATATCAAGTCGGGTGGACTACGGACGAGTGTAGAATATCACGTTGATTTGAAAATCTGTTCTCAACGTTTCTATCCACTAAACAATTGTTTGTCGGATACGCTGTTTCTCCGTCCAAGATTTTGAAAAATTTTGCGGCGTTTATTACTTGATCGTTTAGCGTCGTATCAAGTGCATCCATGACCGAGTGCGTGGCAACTAAGGACATTGAAATTGGGAGATAGCTTACTGGGTCTTATCTTACCGTAATCCGTCTTTACCTTCGATCTCAGACGTTTTGAGACCTCCAATCCTTGGAAGAGGCCGTCCACTATCGGTTACCGCAACCGCAACAAGAATCTCGTTCGGACGTGGTGCATCATTTATGCGAATTTCGATACCATCGAAGTGAGATCTGACGTAGGCCGCATCTTTGTGTCCTAATGGTACGTCAAGGTCTTGTCCTGGTCCACCTCGTTTCTTCGAAGATGGAACGAGAGCGGCGCCCTTTTCGACCTGGCGTCGAAGTGGAGTACCGAGCTTTGGGTGCAAGATCGCCGCCGCGTGCTCTAACTCTCCATTCTCTCCAACCATTGCCGCCTTTCCGTAACTCTCGGCGTCTGCCGGCAGAATCCCAAGAGCGTCAACCGCTTTTTTTCCAAGTAAATCACCCAATTCAGCCCCATAATCCATCAGTTCGGACAGGTCCTCGACGTATGTCCCGGAAAATGGATTCTCAATCACCGCCGCCGCGACAGCTTTACGTGTCGCCGGGTCGATGGCACGACCCGCTTCCGAATGAGTCTCCTCAATTGTAACAATAACCTTACGAATATTCATTTTCATCTATCGTATCTTTCTCAATCCAATGAGTCACAATATGTTAAACGTCGTCCATAGAAAAGTAGAGATATCGCGGTACCAGAATATACTCGGCTACTTGAGTAAGGAATGTTGTACGATGAAGCGCTCGTGGTATTAATTCTATTGTGTCACCTTAACTAAGGGGTTCTTTTAGCGCAGTCCATCTTCGCCAATGATGTTTGATACTTCTAATCCACCTGAGCGCGAATGAACACGTGGTCCCGTGGTCATCGCCAATATATAGATTACTTCGTTTGCACGTGGAGCGTCGTTCAAACCGACTTCCATCGTATCGAAGTGACTGCGCACATAGGCGGCATTGATATGAGCAAGCGGCACGTCAATTCGTGCACCGATCGCTCCGACTTTCTTGCTCGATGGAACGATGGCCTTGGTTCCACCAAGCACTTCCCGCATGGCGTAACCTCCTGGAGCGTGCCAGAGTGCTCCATGTTCCAATTCCCCGTTCACGCCTATCAAAGCGGCCTTACCATAACTTTCAACGTTCTTGGAACCTCCAAGACATTCGATAAGCTTTTTAGCCAATTCAACCCCGAGCGGTCTCAGAGTCTCCATCAACGGCTGTATGTCTGGCTCATACCGACATGCAAAGGGATTATCGATGACGGCCATTACCGCTGCACGAGTGAGTGGAGTGTCGATTCGAGGACCACCTTCATGATAGATTTCTTCTTTTACGCATACGAATTTTCGCATCACTAAGTCAGGCAATGTCGACCTCCAATTGATGGGACAATTCAAAGTGAGAGTCCGTGCCAATGATGATCGCTTGACCTTGCAAGAACAAGGCGGCGGCGTCAATCAAATCATCTTGCAGCATTTTTTGAGCACACTTTGACCCTCGCACTAACGCAGCGGTAATATCGCTTTCACTTAATTCTGGTACATTCGTAACAACCTCAAAATCATTTAGGTCACTGTCAGGAAACAGGGTATTGGCGGGCATTCTTTCAATCCCACGATGATCGGGCACATCGACCTCGTTGGCGATAAGTGTTGCGGCAACATCGGCAGAGGCCGCCGAATGTGCGACCACCGTCACTGCATCTGCGATGCCAAATGAAAAGCTCCGGCCACTCTGTCCGCTCGTGGCAATTCCCTTTGCGCCGTCGTCAGAGCGTACATGAATGCGTCCGAGATCGTAACCTGACGGGGAGACAATGGCTGCCGAAAAACATTGATCCGGTCTCAAAAACATAGCGATGTCACCGCCATTGTTGACATAGGCTCTTTCGATATCCTTGGTGACACGTGTCATTGTAGCAAGAACTTCATCTGCGACGGAACCGGCAACAGCGATCATTGGGGTTAGCCAATACTTGGATGCAAATGGGCCCGCAGCTTCATACATGCGCCTTGCTGTAACATCTCTCGGTTGAGGATAAGAAGGCTTAAGTTGCCGGCGATGGTGAACGAGTTCCGCTACCAATCCATGCAAGAGCGACCCAAATCGGATTCTTGCTGCCTCATAGGCCTGCCTTCGCCCGAAACCGTCCACCCGGATTTGCAAGTCAATGGGCCCATGTCGCAAATGCAACCGATCATCGTACCTCTGTCCCCAAACCTCTTCCATCATGCACCGTTTGTAGGCGTGACACGTCGGATGTCCGACGCCAGAACATCTTCGATTTGCTGAACGGCATCGGCATGTCCTCCAAGAGCGAGATAATCATCCAACGTCATGGTAAACTCAATTGGGGCAACAAGAGCGGGTGTTGGAACATAGCCAAACGAATTTGATGGCATATTCCTTACGTCGGCCATGACTGTGATACCTCCGCCCGGCCATACGTAGGCGTTAACTCCTGCGCAGGTCACTCGTGTCAGAGATTGTTTTACAGAACGTGTCAATCTTACCGGATTTTCGGTCACACCCGCGCGAAGCGAACCACCGGCGCCCCCCATAAACAAGACGGAACAAATCGATGGTTCGCAATTTTCGGCAATCCTTTCAATCGATTTATTCAATGCTTGCGGTAAAGTTGCCGGCCTGGGTATGAGATGATCATCTAATTCATAATATCCATAGTGTTCCCCCGTCGTTGAGACCATCAATAGCCGCAAGCCCGACCAGGCGACTTTTGGATCAGACGGCTTGAGAATGGTGAGCGGATCATCGATATTCGTTCCGCCCCAGCCCGTACCGGGTTGTGCAACTTGAAAATAGCGTCCCGGCGTGGATCGACGCCCGTCGACTTTTATTCCCGTGGCCGGTACGTCAAGCATGCGGCCCGCCTGATGTTCTGACAAGACCCCGGTAATATGATCGTCTACGACAATGACCTCATCAACGTGATCAACCCATTGCGCGGCAAACATTCCAATAGCGGCCGAGCCGCAACCAACTCGCATCAAGCTCTCGGTTGCACCGTCAATAACGGGCGGTGCTCCGGCCTGAATGATCAATGTCGGACCGTTGTCGACTGCAACCTCGACCGCTTCTGAGTTGCACAGCTTCAAGAGGGCGGCGCAGGTCACCCGACCCTCCTTCTTGCTGCCACCTGTCAAATGCTCAACGCCACCCAGCGAGAGCATCTTGGAGCCATATTCACTGGTCGTCACATGACCGACAGGCTCTCCCTCAATGCAAACCGCCGCACGCTCTTCACCGATAAATCGATCCGTATCAATTTTAATCTTGACCCCGCAGTAACTGAATATACCTTCCGTCACGACCGTGACCATATCAACGCCATCAATGTCCTGATTGACAATGAACGGGGCAGGTTTATAATCCGGGTATGTCGTGCCGGCTCCAACCGCGGTAACAAATGGTCGGTTGGCCTGAACAATATCACCATCCCAATCCGTACCGTTCGTTCCTTGAAGAAATGGAACAGTCTTGGTGCCACTTTCGACCGCCTTGTCAATGATCGTCAGTGGATCGCATCGCACTAACTGACCATTGTCATTCGCATAACGGTCGCACGCACCCGATCGACCTTCTGCGATATAACAGAGAACAGGACATGCATCGCATCGGATTTTTTGTGTCTGTTCTCGTTTGCGCTGTGTCACGAGTTATGGTCCCTTAGAGCTGCCAGGAGACGGGTTGGTGTCACCGGAACTTCATGCATCTGCACACCCGTCGCATGACGGATCGCATTTAAAATAGCGGGTGCCGTCGGGATCAATGCATGTTCTCCCAGACCTTTTGCACCTCCCGGGCCATGTGCGTCCTCGACTTCAACAATGACCGTCTCAATCGGCGGTACATCACCAATAGTCGGAATAAGATAATCGTGTAAATTATCCGTCTCACCCGGCAGGAACTCTTCCATTAGTGCCATTCCGAGACCTTGTGCGACCCCACCCTCGACCTGACCTTCCACCAACATTGGATTGATTGCTCGACCCACATCATGGGCTGCGATAACGCGTATGGGTTGAACGGTTCCAAGTGCCAGATCAACGTTGACAATGGCAATATGCGCAGCATACCCATATTGTGCGTAAGGCTCCCCCTGCCCATTGTGGTCAAGAGGTGATGTCGGTGGATCATAGGTTTCCTGAGCGGCAAAGACATAACCATCCTCTGAAATCTCCATCTGGACGAGATTGATTTCATGCCGTCCTGATGTGTCGATCACCGTGATGAGACTCGCTGAAAATTCAATCATGGCCGTCGTTGATGCATTCACATGGCGCAGAATCTGGTTGCGAAGAGATTGTCCGCAGAGCTGTGCGGCATTGCCTGAAATAAAAGTCTGCCGTGACGCCGAGGTCTTACCGGCGTCAGGTGTTCGATCCGTATCGGCATTCACAAGCGTCACAGCGCTCAGCGATGTACCGAGAGCCGATGCGAAGAGTTGTGAAACGACCGTGTTCGAGCCCTGTCCGATATCGATGGCGCCCTGGTGCAGAACCAACTGTCCATTGCTGCGAACGCCCGCTTTGATTGTCGAGGGATTTTGTAAAGATGTATTGCCACACCCGTACCAACCCGAGGCGACGCCGACACCTCTCTTTTGAGCCGTATGACAGGAATTAAACTGCTCTGTTTCAGCAAGGGCCTGTTTCCAATAGGGACGCAGTTCCTGCAAACACTGCTTGATGCCGACACCCTTCCTGAAAATTTGACCACACACCGTCGGAGTGTTGTTTTCAAGAGCATTATCGATACGGAACTCGAGTGAATCCTTACCGAGCTGTATCGCCAGTTCCTCAAACAGGGACTCCTGTGCGATACCCGCTTGTGGCACACCAAAACCTCGAAATGCCCCGGCCGGGGCACAATGGGTATAGATTCCCCTTGCCTCTGCTTTGTAATCGGTTATGCGATAAGGACCCGATGCGTGAATTGGAACACGATTTGCGACGGTGGGGCCCCACGATGCATAGGCCCCTGTATTGAACGTCCCGTCAAAGATGATCCCGGAAATGTCACCGTTGGCTGTGGCCCCGATCTGCATGGAAATATCAGCTGCATGACGTTTGGTTGAAGATTGCATTGACTCGACACGATTGTAGGCCATGCGAACGGTTTGACCGGTTTTTCGTGCAGCCAGTGCCAGGAATGGCTGAACGGACAAATCCAGCTTTGAACCAAATCCGCCTCCAATTCCTGTCGGCACAATGCGGATCTGGTCACATTCGATATCAAGAAGGAAGGCGAGCGCTTCTTGGTCCATCACTGCGGATTGGGTGCAGGCAAAGACTTCCAGGCGGCCCTCGCGTATACGGGCCATTCCGGCCTCGGGCTCAATGTAAGCATGCTCTACAAAAGCTGTTTTAAATCGACCCTTAACGATGACCTCGGCTTGATCTAACGCTGCATTGGCATCACCACATTTGACACGGCCCGAACACATCTCGTTCGATGGCTTATCATGATGCAAAGCGGCGGCAGAATCCTGCAAGGCTTGATGGGATGTTAGCAGCGGTGGTTTCTCTGTCCATGAGACGGGAAAGTCACGGTCACTAAATTCGCGGACAACTTCTGGATTGCCAACAACAGCCGCAACCGCTTCCCCTTTGAATCGCGCAACGGCTTCTGCGAACACCGGCTGGTCATAGAATCCGGGAATAACTCCAAACCGATTGCGCGGAACATCGTGCGCCGTCAATATTGCGTCAAGACCCAGGGAAGATTGAAATCGTTCAAGATCACCAAATTCAAACGATGCATGATGAAAGGGACTGCGGATAACACGAATTTCGAGGACGCCAAACGGTGCAATATCGTCACCAAAAAGTTCCTCGCCTCTTACCTTTGCAGCACCATCCAGACGCCGAACTGAATCTCCTATGGCTCCGTTCCCTTGTACGTTTGAGGGGAGGCCACGAACGGCTGCGATGATCTTCCGATAACCGGTGCAACGACACAGGACACCCCCCAGTGCATCTTTGACCTGATCTTCACAAGGGGTTGCAATCTGGCGCAATAGGGCCGTCGCGGAAATAATCATTCCCGGTGTGCATATCCCGCACTGGGCCGCTCCGTGATCTTGAAACCGCTCGATCAAGTCTTGTGCGGTCCGATCATGATGAACGAGGCCGGCAACTGTTTCGACGTGGTGATCTTGAACTTGATAGGCTGCAGTCAGACACGAACAAACAGGTGTATTATTGACGAGTACCGTACACGAGCCGCAATCTCCGGCATTGCAACCAACCTTGACATCGCGTGCTCCAAGTATTTCGCGGAGAACGTCTGACAGTCGTGCTCCCGGATGACTTGCGACGGAAACCGGGTCGCCGTTTAGCTTGAAGTTCAATGACCCGGTGCATACGTCATTCATGGCGGCCCAACCTCTGCGGCCTGAAGAATTGCACGCCGACAGAGCTCAGGCACGACCGCCTTACGATACTGTGCCGTCGCCCGCACATCTGTTATCGGGGCAAGCTCAGAGAACAAGTTGTCGGGCAGTACGACGCGTTTCAAGGCATGAACGGTCTGTCCTGTTAGAAATTTTTCGAGTTTTGTCAGGCGCACGGCGACTGGCGTGCAACTTCCCACTGCAATATGTGTGCTGTCAATGATCGAACGGGCGAGTCGAACCGTAACAGAAATCATGGCGATCGAAATAACCAGATAGGTCCGACTCCCCAGCTTCAAGAAATGTGATCTCACTTGATCCGACTGTAGAGGCACACGAATGGACGTTACAAATTCATCCGGCCGCAGATCAATCTGACGTGGTCTAAGAATGAACGCAGACAAGGGAATAATTCGCTGACTTGTTTGGCCGCAGATCTCGATTTCAGCGTCAAGTGTGAGCAAGGGTGGTACTCCGTCTGCGGCCGGCGAGGCATTGCAAATATTTCCGACGATCGTCGCGGAATTCTGAATTTGAACCGAGCCAACTTCACGGGCCGCCAACTTGAGCCCCCGGAAATAGGACGGCAATTTCGCAGCGATGAGATTACTCCAAGTTGTGGCCGCCCCGATACGCCAATGGTCACCGATCTTCTCGATGCCGCGAAGGTCTTCAATGCGGCTGATGTCGAGGAGAGATGTCGCGGGTTTACCGATGTTTTTGCTCGGAAAATAATCTGTGCACCCGGCAATAATTTTCGGACGGTGTTCACGCAGTATCGAAAGCGCATCGTTGAGATCGGTTGGAGCAAAATAAGCCACGGACCGTGTTCTCCTCGGTTTCAATAATTGTATCTTCATAGAATTATGAGTGGTCAATTGTCAAATATCAAACATCTGTTTAATGCTTCCATGCACCTTAGCCGAGAGTGTTCGCTGCGTTGGCACGCTGACCGCTGTGTTCAAGGGGTCTTTATTTGGTTTCTTAGGTCGGGTGCCCGTTCTAACAGATCTGTAATCTTTGAATGGACGGCAACCTATCTCTCTCAGCCGCCTATCCGGCGGGTAGTTGTTGTTGCAATTCCCGTGTCTTGAGTTCCTCTCTCTCAGCCGCCTATCCGGCGGGTAGTTGTTGTTGCAATTCCCGTGTCTTGAGTTCCTCTCTCTCAGCCGCTTATCCGGCGGGTAGTACATCGTCCCCCTTACGGAACTGTTCAATCAGTCTCTCAGCCGCCTATCCGGCGGGTAGTGACCGGATGCGTGACCATTTCACGGCCAAGCATCTCTCAGCCGCCTATCCGGCCAATGGCATTCGCTTAAGCTGGAGAAAAATCTGTTGTAAAAAATGTTTTCCAAGCGGTTGAAATCATAGGTTAAAATTTTTTTACGAACCGGGGGTTAACTTCGCGCACCGAATCGGCATGCTAGCCGTGGGACATCGGGAGTTGTGTCAGGGATCTTCCCTGCACCCCCTTTTCGGGACGCCGGTTGACGCGTGCGCAACT
>JAPORU010000070.1 GCA_026710045.1 Aestuariivita sp.
GGACGCCGGGGACTGGCTACGGCCGCCGGAATCGCGATAATTGTGCAAGAGGCTCCTTCATGAATTATTACCGCCGACCACATCAACAAGAGTATCAAGTCGTTCCCTCGACAATCCGGGTGCTTTTGTTGAACGCCCCAGTCCACACGAACCGCCTAAAGATCCGAACTGTACGCCATCATCAAGAGAACCACTCCCAATACCATTCTGTAGACAACATAAGGCGTATAGCTGAAATATTGCAATAAGCGCATCATAATTCCCAACGATAGGAGAGCCGCCAAAAACGCGAGAAAAGCCGCCAGAGCCGCATCATAAGCCATTTGCAGGTTTTGCTCAATCGTCAGGTCTACACTAAGCAAGACACCCGACGACAATATCGTGGGAATGGACATCAGCATCGCAAGACGTGCGGCATCGCGGCGCGTGTAACCCAGATGGCGTGCGGCACTGATGACAATTCCCGACCGTGACGTACCCGGTATCAAGGCCACGACTTGCCACACACCCATAATCGCGGCATCCCGAAGCCGCCAACCTTCGACCGTTCGTGTTTGCGTGCCCGCCCTGTCCGTCCAATACAAGACAATCCCAAAGATCAACATCGTCCATCCAATGAGGGTCACGGAACGCAGATACTCAATCCAACCCATGACATGCAGAACAAACCCGACAAGGATGATGGGCACCGTCGCAATTCCCAGGCAGAGCGCCATGAAAGCACCTGAAGTATCAACTCTTCCGCGAACAAGCCGACCAATCCCCGCCAGAATATTCCGTACATCCGACCAAAAGTAGAGAATGACCGCACCAAGTGTGCCCACATGCACAGCAACATCAATGACGAGTCCCTGGCTTTGAGCGCCCGCGATCTCTGAAACCAGTATCAGATGCCCAGATGATGACACCGGCAAGAATTCCGTCAATCCTTGAACGACGGCCAGGACAACTAAATGCAACAGAAACATCGAAAGACCGAATTATTTGAAATGCGGCTCAACTCTTTTACCGAGATTCGTTGCAGCGGTGTACAGAGATCTTCCCGTGAAGAAAAGTAAGGAATTTAGGTCCGTTTTGAGACCTAAATAATGCCTTATGAGAGCTAAAACCACACTATATTGATAAACCTCTTTCAATTTAGGTCAGTAATATTGTCTTTTAATATTCGTCTGGGTAAGCTAAGTCGTAGGAACGTATTTCTTGGATCGGGAGTGACGTTGTGGCCAATCAACCTATGCTCAAGTTCGTCACAGTTCAGCGGGCTATGCCGGAAAAACGTCGCGCCACGACGCGGAAGACGGACTTCAATGAGATTTACTCCCGGTATGCAGAGGCCAAGGCAAAAGAACAGGCTGCACGGTGCAGCCAGTGTGGTGTTCCCTATTGTCAAACACACTGCCCCCTGCACAACAATATCCCAGACTGGCTGTTGTTAACAGCACAGGGCCGTCTGCGGGAAGCGTATCAGTTGTCACAGGCGACCAATACATTTCCTGAAATCTGCGGCCGCATTTGCCCTCAAGACCGATTGTGCGAAGGGAATTGCGTCATTGAGCAAGCGGGGCACGGGACCGTGACCATTGGCTCCGTTGAAAAGTACCTTTGCGACACGGCTTGGAACGAAGGATGGGTAACTCCCATATCGCCCGATCTTGAACGCAATGAAAAGATTGCAATTATTGGTGCCGGCCCAGGTGGGCTGGCAGCCGCTGAACGCTTGCGGCAAGCGGGTATGCATGTGACAGTTTATGACCGATACGATCGTGCGGGAGGATTGCTGACGTACGGGATTCCCGGCTTTAAACTCGAGAAGGACGTGGTAATGCGGCGTATCCGGCAACTTGAACAGGGCGGGGTAATTTTCAAGCTAAATTGCGAGATCGATGCCCCGTTATTTGACGCTCTTCGATCCGAATATAGGGCAGTCATTATCGCAACAGGTGTTTACAAATCACGCGATCTTCAGATGCAGGACTCAGAAGCAGAGGGTGTGGTCCGTGCGCTTGATTATCTTACAGCGTCCAATCGAAAGAGTTTTGGAGATGCCGTTGCAAAATTTGATTCGGGTTGCTTGAATGCCGAAGGGAAACGTGTCGTGGTAATCGGTGGCGGTGACACGGCGATGGATTGTGTGCGCACAGCGGTTCGGCAAGGAGCGGTTTCAGTCAAGTGCCTTTATCGACGCGATCGCGCCAATATGCCGGGTTCTCAGCGTGAAGTGGCCCATGCCGAAGAGGAGGGCGTAATCTTTGAATGGTTGAGTACGCCAAAGGGATTTCAAGTACCCCTTTCAACCCTTAAAGACAAGCGAGACAGCGCATTGATTGTGGAGGTGCAGAAAATGCGCTTGGGTACGCCGGATAGAACCGGTCGAAGGCAACCGGAGGAGATCGCGGAAACCCAATATCATGAAGAAGCGGACTTGATCATCAAGGCGCTTGGATTTGAGCCTGAAAATTTACCGCAATTGTTCGGTGCACCCGAACTCGAAATCACGCGTTGGGGCACAATCAAAGCGGAACAGGGCTCGGGTCAAACCGCATTGAAGAACGTCTACGCCATTGGCGATATCGTGCGTGGGGCATCACTTGTGGTCTGGGCAATTCGCGATGGACGTGATTGCGCCGAAGCGATTTTATCGAAATGCGCCACCACCCATGTCATCGCTGCTGAATGAAGCCAGGATATAAGACAACAACGTTCAAGATAGCGTTCAGAGGTTTGTTCCCAATGTACTTATAGGGAGAAATACGCATCCAGAAACGACACCTGTCCGGGAAAACAGAATATGTATCGGCTAAAGGTAACATCATGAAGGATTTTGATCAAGACTGGGTCGCAGCGGAGACGGCCAAACGCAAAAACTTACAACAGAATGGAATGTACCTTCCACAGGAGGAACATGATTCATGTGGAGTTGGTCTTGTGGCTTCGCTGAACGGAAAAAGAAGTCGTCGAGTTGTCGAAAACGGAATTGCCGCACTCAAGGCGGTCTGGCATCGAGGCGCCGTGGATGCGGACGGCAAGACAGGCGACGGGGCCGGAATCCACGTGCAGGTTCCCCTCTCCTTCTTTTACGAAAAAATCGAACAAACAGGGCATACCCCAAACAAAAGTCAATTGATCGCCGTCGGACAGATATTCCTGCCAAGAACAAATCTTGGTGCACAGGAAACCTGCCGAACAATCGTAGAAACGGAAGTACTCAGGATGGGATACTACATCTATGGATGGCGCCAAGTTCCCGTTGATGTGAGTGTGTTGGGCGAAAAAGCCAATGCTACACGACCGGAAATTGAACAAATCCTTCTGTCAAACATCAAGGGTACCGATGAAGAGACGTTTGAACGCGAACTCTATGTTATCCGCCGACGGATCGAAAAGGCTGCGGCTACGGCCGGAATCAGTGGACTCTACATCGCATCAATGAGTTGCCGGTCGATTATCTACAAGGGTATGATGTTGGCGGAACAAGTTGCCGCATTCTATCCGGACTTGATGGACCCAAACTTTCAAAGCGCATTTGCGATTTACCACCAACGATATTCAACAAATACATTTCCACAATGGTGGTTGGCGCAACCCTTCCGAATGTTGGCACATAATGGAGAGATCAACACCCTGAAGGGCAATGTCAACTGGATGCGCAGTCACGAAATTCGCATGGCGTCAGCGGCATTCGGAGACATGGCCGAAGACATCAAGCCCATCATTCCAGGTGGTTCATCCGATAGCGCAGCCCTCGACGCCGTATTTGAAGTCTTGGTTCGCGCAGGCCGCAATGCTCCGATGGCAAAGACAATGTTAGTGCCCGAAACTTGGTCGAAACAGACCATTGAATTGCCGCAATCGTGGCGTGACATGTATTCTTACTGCAATGCTGTCATGGAACCATGGGATGGGCCGGCCGCACTTGCGATGACGGATGGCCGGTGGGTGTGTGCCGGACTTGATCGAAATGGTTTGCGGCCCATGCGCTATGTCGTAACCGGAGACGGCCTACTCATCGCCGGCTCTGAAACCGGAATGATACAAATAGACGAACAGTCTGTTCAGGAAAAGGGAGCACTCGGCCCAGGGCAAATGATTGCCGTTGACATGCAATCCCGCAAACTATTCCGCGATAAAGAGATCAAACATAAACTCGCCCGTTCGCAGCCATTTGGCGAATGGGTTGGCAAGATCAATGACATAACCGATGTCTTGAACAGCGTTGCAGAAAAACCAATGTTCGCAGGCGATGAATTGCAAAAAAGGCAGATCGCCGCGGGTTACACCATCGAAGAACTCGAACAAATTTTGGCTCCAATGGCCGAAGACGGGAAGGAAGTTGTTGCGTCGATGGGAGATGATACGCCATCGGCAGTCCTTTCAGAACATTATCGACCACTTAGTCATTTCTTTCGACAAAACTTTAGCCAAGTCACAAATCCGCCCATCGACAGTCTTCGCGAATATCGCGTAATGAGTTTAAAGACGCGATTTGGTAATCTTAAGAATGTACTGGATGAAGATGGATCACAAACAGAAATTATCGTTCTCGACACACCATTCGCTGGGAACGAGCAATGGGTGAAATTGACACAGACTTTTCAATCACCTTTGGTTCAAATCGATTGTACGTTTAATCCCGTAACCGGAAGCCTGAATCAAGAACTCGAACGGATTCGCTCTAAAGCAGAGGAGTCGGTTCGATCTGGGGCAGGTCATCTCGTTCTTACAGATCATTTGTCAGACGAGCGCAAGATCGCAATGCCAATGATTCTTGCCACGTCTGCCGTACACAGCCACTTGACCCGACTTGGATTGCGCACGTTTTGCTCTCTTAATGTGCGCAGTGCCGAATGTATTGATCCGCATTACTTTGCTGTTCTGATCAGCTGCGGCGCAACAGTAGTGAATCCGTATCTAGCTGAAGACTCGATCGCAGACCGCATTGAACGTGGTTTACTTGACGGCCCATTAACAGAAGCAATGGCACGGTATCGAGAGGCAATTGATCAGGGTCTTCTAAAAATCATGGCAAAGATGGGGATATCCGTTATCTCTTCATATCGTGGTGGTTTGAACTTTGAAGCCGTTGGCTTGTCCCGCGCGATGTGCGCCGAGTATTTTCCGGGAATGATTTCGCGAATTTCAGGCATTGGAGTGAGCGGAATTCAGCGAAAAGTGGAAAGAATTCATTCCTGCGCATGGTCTACGGGGTCGGGCGCGAGCGTATTACCCATTGGTGGATTCCATAAATTGCGAGCATCAGGCGAGACCCATGCATGGGAGGCGACGGCGATGCATATGATGCAGACCGCCTGCAGCAGTGGCACCTACGAACTCTGGAAACGTTATGCTAAGAAAATGCAATCACATCCTCCAATCCATCTTCGCGATCTATTGGACATCAAGCCCATAGGAGAGCCTATCCCGCTAGATGATGTCGAGAGCATAACGTTAATTCGAAAGAGGTTTGTAACCCCTGGCATGTCTCTCGGAGCATTGTCTCCGGAAGCTCACAAAACACTTAACGTAGCAATGAACAGAATTGGTGCAAAGTCTGATAGTGGTGAGGGCGGTGAAGATCCCGCTCATTTTGTCCCCGACTCAAACGGTGACAATCCATCGGCCAAGATCAAGCAGGTGGCTTCGGGTCGGTTTGGAGTAACGGCACAATATCTTAATCACTGTGACGAACTGGAAATCAAGATTGCTCAAGGAGCGAAACCGGGAGAAGGAGGTCAGCTTCCCGGAATGAAGGTTACAGAACTTATTGCCCGTTTGCGGCACTCGACGGCTGGCGTGTCCTTGATTTCTCCACCACCTCACCATGATATTTATTCAATCGAGGACCTTGCACAACTAATTTATGATCTGAAGCAGATTAATCCACGCGCAAAAGTCACAGTAAAGCTGGTTGCTTCCTCGGGCGTCGGCACTATCGCTGCCGGAGTAGCAAAGGCAAAAGCAGACATTATTTTGATATCCGGCCACAACGGGGGCACAGGAGCTTCACCGGCAACATCAATCAAATATGCTGGGCTTCCATGGGAGATGGGACTCACCGAAGCGCATCAGGTTTTGACAATGAATCACCTGCGTGATCGTGTAACGCTCAGAACAGACGGTGGCTTGCGAACAGGACGAGACATTGTCATGGCGGCGATGATGGGCGCTGAAGAATATGGTATTGGAACAGCGGCCCTCATTGCCATGGGATGCATCATGGTACGCCAGTGTCAGTCAAACACCTGTCCAGTTGGCGTATGCACCCAAGATCCAGCCCTACGAGAGAAGTTTACGGGTTCGTCCGACAAGGTTGTTAATTTGATCACATTCTACGCCCATGAGATACGCGAAATTCTCGCGTCAATCGGGGCACGATCCCTAAACGACATCATCGGTCGTGCTGATCTATTAACTCAAGTGAGCCGAGGATCCGCTCATCTGGATGACCTCGACTTAAATCCATTACTGGTCACGGTCGATGGATCCCTCGACATTCTCTACAACCGGGAAAAGAAGCGAAACAAGGTACCACATTCCCTAGATTATGAGATCATTCGAGATGCAAAACGTTTCTTGGAGGAAGGTGAACGGATGCAATTGTTCTACGCCGTTCAAAACACCAATCGAACAGTCGGCACGCTGACATCCAGTCATATTGTCAAGAATTTTGGCATGGAAAATACGCTGCAACCGGATCATTTAACCGTCAAGTTGCAAGGATCTGCCGGACAATCACTGGGCGCATTTGCAGTATCAGGGTTAAAGCTGGAAGTGTCTGGTGATGCGAATGATTATGTTGGGAAAGGTTTGTCAGGGGGTCTCATTGTTATACGACCCCCGATGACTTCTCCTTTAAAGACAGACGATAACACAATCATCGGCAATACCGTTCTCTACGGTGCGACGGCCGGATATCTCTTCGCAGCGGGCCGGGCTGGGGAGCGTTTTGCTGTCCGCAACTCGGGAGCACAGGTGGTTGTCGAGGGCCTGGGGTCGAACGGATGTGAATATATGACCGGTGGCGTTGCCGTAATCTTAGGCAGTATTGGTGCAAATTTTGGAGCTGGAATGACAGGCGGTATGGCGTACATTTATGACCCAGAGGGGAAATCTCCAACAATGATGAACCACGAGACAATTGTCACAAGTCCGGTCCGTGAAACGCACTGGGAAGTGCAACTCAAGTCACTGATTGAACGACACGCCTCCGAAACACTCAGTTACAAGGCCGAGCATATCCTGCAACACTGGGACACAGAATTGCCGAAATTCTTACAGGTCTGTCCTAAGGAAATGCTGGACAAGCTTGAATATCCTCTCTCGTCCGATGGCGAAACGTTATCGGTTGCATAGCAATCATGTAATCCCAAACTGATGCACGTTCCGCAACTTATTTGCCGCACAATCAGTCTGGAGCGGACCAATACGGTCATGCACTGAGATCAGATCCGTTCCTAAGTTTTGAACCAAAATCTTGGAAAAATTTTAAAATGTCAATAAAAGGCTGTGCATGGCAAAACGATCAGAAAATAAAAACATGCGTTCTTCCAAGACTGGGCGCAACGAGCCAGCCACGAAATCCGGAAAATCAAGACAATCAAAAAACATATCCTCCGTCACAATTGCAAGGCGCGCTAGTAAAGGGATTCGTAAGAGCCTCAAAGTAATCTTTCTCGGATTGATTTTCATGAGTCTCGGTAGTGTTCTTCTTATATTATTATTTCGCATCTTTAATCCGCCCACGACCTACTTTATGTGGTCGGAAGGGCGGCGAACCGGAGGAATCGAACAAGAATGGGTTGGATTGGAAAACATAAATCCAGTACTGTTACGCTCTGTTGTCGCAGCCGAAGACGCACACTTCTGTATTCATTGGGGCATTGACATCAGTGCTGTCAGGCTGGCTATTGCGGAAGGTTCACGTCGAGGTGCTTCGACAATTTCACAACAAACGGCCAAAAACCTGTTTTTATGGCCGGGACGTTCTTGGTTCCGAAAGGCTCTGGAGGCGGTAACAACTCTGATGCTGGAAGCCTTATGGTCAAAGAAGCGCATCTTAGAAGTCTATTTGAATATTATCGAATTTGACGAAAGAATTTTTGGAATTGAAGCAGCGGCCCAACATCATTTTGGCGTGGCAGCGGCTGAACTAACACCTGTGCAATCTGCCCGGCTGGCCGTAGTACTGCCTGCTCCAAAAACCCGTTCGGCTATCAAGCCTTCTCCTCAGCTACAGAAAATGGCCAAAGCTGTAATGGATGGTGCAGAAACCATTCGGTTAGACGGACGATCATCTTGTTTTGAGAACAATCCCGAAATAAGCAAGAACAAGGGGGGCTAAGTCTCATGACCCGTTTATATCATTTTCCCTTATCTCCCTTCTGTCGTAAGGTTCGGTTAAGTTTGGCTGAAAAAAAAATTGAAGTTGAACTGATCGAAGAACGATATTGGGAAAGATCGTCCGAATTCTTGCAACGCAACCCTGCGGGCAAGATTCCCATCCTAAAACTAGATCAGACAATGCTAACAGAGAGTGCGGCGATTTGTGAGTACATTGAAGAAACCTATCCCGATCCACCCTTAATGCCTAAAACACACAGGGCCCGCCACGAGGTGCGGCGCTTGGTGGCTTGGTTTGACGACAAGTTTCACAGTGAGGTGACCGCTAAACTTCTACATGAGAGGGTCAATAAGAAAATTATGAGCAAGGGGGCGCCGGACAGCACTAATATTTTCGCTGGGTTTCAAGCGATCAAGTTCCATTTAGATTATATGGCCTGGCTACTGGATCAACGTCGCTGGATTGCCGGTGATGAATTGAGCCTCGCCGATTTCGCCGCTGCGGCCCATCTCTCGACGCTGGATTATGTGTCCGACGTTGATTGGAATCGTTCCACGGTTGTGAAGGACTGGTATGCGAAAATTAAGTCTCGACCGGCATTTCGATCCATTCTTGCGGACATCATTTCAGGATTTCCTCCTCCTCCTCACTATTCAGATTTGGATTTCTAAAATCGATACACACATGAATGATTTCAAGCACCAGTTGATCACACGCGCCCAAGAGGAAGGTTTTGTAATGACTCGGGTGTGTCGTCCCGATACCGTCGGAGCGTTCCCAACGCATCTCAAATCCTTTCTTGCGTCAGGGTATCACGGTGAAATGGATTGGATGGAGCGTCGTATTGAATGGAGATCCGATCCACGCAAGATGTGGAGCGATGTGCGCTCAATCGTGATGCTTGCTGAGAATTACACACCCAGCTTCGACCCTCTGAATCGACTTGGGTGGCGAGATCGCGGGGTGATATCCGTTTACGCTCAGAATCAGGATTATCATCAGATTATAAAGAAGAAACTCAAACGTTTAGCACATTGGATAATAAGCCAAGCCGGCGGTGAGGTAAAGATATTCGTCGATACAGCGCCGATTCCAGAAAAGGTACTTGGTCAAGCCGCCGGATTGGGGTGGCAGGGAAAACATACAAATCTGGTCAGCCGCTTCTTGGGCAACTGGATTTTCTTGGGATCGATATTCTCAACATTACATCTAGAAACAGATGAGCCGGAAATCGATCATTGTGGCTCCTGTCAAGCTTGTCTTAACATTTGCCCAACAAACGCCTTTCCTGAACCATACCAGCTTGATGCACGTCGGTGTATTTCTTACTTGACAATTGAGCATAAAGGCCCCGTGCCGGAAGAACTTCGGCCGTTAATCGGAAACAGAATATATGGCTGCGATGATTGTCTGGCTGTGTGTCCTTGGAACAAATTTGCTGAACAAGCGCACGAAAGCGGTTATCTGGCTCGACCCGAACTAAAGGCGCCTCAACTTGCGTATCTTGCAAAATTAACAGATTCAGACTTCCGG
Source organism: Aestuariivita sp. (assembly GCA_026710045.1). GTDB lineage: Bacteria > Pseudomonadota > Alphaproteobacteria > Rhodobacterales > Rhodobacteraceae > JAPORY01. Next base: position 9,872 of record JAPORU010000070.1, read on the forward strand.
CGGCTCTTTTCCAGTTCACCAATTAAACGAATTGGACGCAATCGCTTCATTCGCAACGTGTTGTACGCAATTGGCAATTCAGGTCGACCGAAATTATCGGATGTAGCAAGGGAATTAGCCAGTGATGTCAATTATGTGGTCGCAGATGCCGCCAAATGGGCCGTAAAAAGATTAAGTTTTGAGCATCAAAATTAGGGGTCGCCTGACTCAGGCAATCACGCGATTCCTCACAAACATTCATTAAATCGCCCAATTCTCATATAATGTCTAATCGAATGTCCTGATATTAAGCAGTTGTTGTACTAACTTCGCAGTACCCACTCTGGCCTTTCCCAATGACACGTATAACCATTTGGGAGCCGTTGCAGATAATCTTGATGCTCAGGTTCCGCTTCCCAAAAGTCTCCGACCGGTTCGATCTCTGTGACCACCTGTCCAGGCCAATTTCCAGATGCATTAACATCATTGATAGTATGTTCGGCTATTTCTCTCTGAGACTCATTTATAAAATAAATCGCCGATCGATAACTGAGGCCTCTATCATTACCCTGTCGATTGAGCGTCGTCGGGTCATGTATCTTAAAGAAATACTCGAGCAACTGCCGATAACTCAAATGGGATGGATCAAACCAAATCTCGATCCCCTCTGCATGCGTTCCATGTGAACGATAAGTCGCGTTAGGAACATCGCCACCGGTATATCCGACACGTGTCTTCTCGACACCGGGGAGTTTGCGGATCAATTCCTCTAATCCCCAGAAACAACCGCCCGCCAAGACTGCGCGTTCAAGTGTCATTCTTGGTTCTCCACCTTTTTCAGATATTCACCGTAGCCTCGTGCTTCCATTTCATCACGAGAAACAAATTCCAAACTAGCTGAGTTAATGCAGTATCTAAGGCCACCTTTATCTCTTGGTCCATCAGGAAAAACATGACCGAGGTGACAATTACCATACCGGGAGCGCACTTCGGTACGCAACATACCGTGTGAGTTATCTTGATGTTCAACAATATAATGAGCATCAATGGGTTTGGTGAAGCTGGGCCAACCTGTTCCTGAATCAAACTTATCTGCTGACGAAAACAGCGGTTCTTCAGTGACAACATCGACATAAATCCCGGGTTTCTTGTTAGTCAGAAGTTTCCCAGAATGTGGTGGCTCAGTACCGCTTTGTTGTGTCACACGATATTGCTCGTGAGAGAGAGCGTTCAGCTTATCGGGTGACTTTTGGTATTCTTTTTTCATACTCTTCCTCGCTTATCGAACACCGTTTCAACTCTGAAGTGCACCACCGAGCTTCTCTCCAGACCCCGGTGTCTTGCTGAGGGGGTGAGGAGGAGCTGGATGGTAGAGGACGGTTT
>JAPORU010000076.1 GCA_026710045.1 Aestuariivita sp.
ACCGAACGCTTCCGCGCACCTTTGACCGAGACGCCTATCGGGACCGGCACCGGATCGAGAATTTCTTCTGCAAAATCAAGGCGTTCCGGGCGATTGCAACGCGGTATGACAAGACGGCATCCCGCTTCGCGGCGGGCATTCATCGGGTTGCAGGAATCATCGCCGCACGATAGATGTCAACGGACCCTAACCAGAATTACTACGGTAGTTGTGTTACAGTACCGTTTTGAATGAACGAACGAGTCCATTCAGAACTCCTAATCTAACTCGGTTCCAATACGAAAGTCTCCTTCGAGAACTTGAGAGTGTAGGGATACAAGGAGCTGTAAGAATAATTGCAACACCTTGTTTTGTTTGTTCTCTTTTCGAACTGCGACTTCATATAGTGATGAATATCCGATCTGATCCGGCAATATAGCTCTAATCAGGTCTTTTCGTGTCCAGTGATTTGCGTAGTGTCTTGGTAGATACGCTGTGTACATTCCTGACAGAACAAGAGTTACAAGGCCTTCAACTGTGGATGCAGATGCACTTGTCAAAAACTTTCGCTCAAATATGGGCAGTTGTGCCGCAGACACATAGGCACGTGCGGCGTGTTCTGATGCAAAGACCTCGTTCAATACGAGGTCATCGGGCGCTTTTTCAAATAGCGGATTGCTGTGTCCGCAAAATAAATCCATTTTTGATGCAAATAAAGGCTCATAATCTAATCCTTGACGTCGTGCTGGAAAAAAGCCAATGCCAAGGTCACTCGAACCATCCAATACCATTTGTTCAACTTGATTTGGTGCAACGACATAGAGATTAACTTCCGATTGGCGACTTAACTCTTTAAACTTGCGAATCGTCAAGTGAAGATTCAAATCATCATTGAAGATGGAATTATCAATGACACTTATGTGTAATCGGCCACTTGATAATCCAGATGTCGAGGCAACAGTTGAGCGAAACTGATCAATAGATCTGAACAGTATTTGACAGGCTTCGTAAATCTCTTTTCCTTCATCGGTCAGCCAAAATCCACTCCGACCTCGATGACACAAGCGAACACCGAGCCGCTCCTCCAATTGCTTCATTTGCATACTGATATTGGCCTGGGTGACGTTTAAGGCTGACTGCGCGGATGAAAATCCACCACACTTCACGACAGTCGTAAAAACTCTTAACAGCCGTAAGTCTACATCTGATACCGATCCCAACATAATACATAACTAATCTTTTATGTGAAATTAAGTCAATTCGCATGGTATGTAACTTCTAGAATGGCAACAATGAATTGAACTCAGCATTTGCCGTCATTTTCTAGGCCAGACACAACTACAAGATCATGGGCGCAGTCATCACAATCTCCTTAAATGCGATGACACTTATCAGCATTCTGATGTTGGTAGGACTCGGCCTTGCGATCATTTACGGTCTGATGGGCGTCATTAATCTTTCTCACGGAGATTTTGTTACAATCGGAGCATTTTGTTTAGCCATCATTCAGGGACTTGGCGGTAGCTTTTGGTTGGCTCTCTTGATTGCGCCGTTAATTGGAGCATTGTTAGGATTTCTAACTGAACAAGCAATTATTCGTTTTCTCTATGCCCGGCCCCTTGCGACCATAATGGCGACTTGGGGTTTATCCCTCATTATTCAGCAGTCACTTCAACTTATTTTTGGTGCAGCACCTCAAAAGGTTTTCTCACCACTCACAACGTCGATCAACCTATTGGGGGTCAATTATCCGTCTTATCGAGTTGTTATGGTCGCGCTGTCGATCGCTATCATCGTGATGGCATTTGTCATTATTCGCAAAACTAAATTTGGATTAGACCTCAGAACAATCATCCAAGACCGGGACATGGCAGAAGCACTCGGTATAGACACCAAGTTTGTGTACTCAATTGCTTTTTCATTGGGCACCGCTCTTGCCGCCATCGCCGGCGTGTTGCTGGCCCCTTTGACAGCAGTGATTGCTCAAATGGGAATCAATTATCTCGCGAAATCATTTTTTGTCGTTATCGTCGGAGGCGCCGGAAGTGTTCCGGGCGTGGTTGCTGGTAGTCTATTCGTTGGAGGCACAGAAACGCTTTTGAATTATATTGTTCCGACGACCTTAAGCCAAGCGCTCGTGCTCGTTTTTGCAATAATCTTGGTGAGAGTACGTCCAAGCGGTTTGGTAAGGACTTAAACAATGGGACGAATATCAATTTCCCATACCCCTCTCCCGAAGATGTCATACCTCGTTATTCTGTTGGTGATCGCATTTGTTTATTCCGCACCTTTGATTGTCGGAACATACTCTGCATCGCTCTTGCGCGATGCGATGCTGTTTTCCATGATCGCTTTGGGTCTCGACTATCTCTGGGGGAAAACCGGAACCCTAAGTTTTGGCCATGCAACGTTCTTTGGTGCGGGGGCCTATGGAGCAGCTATTGTTTCTACGAAACTCGGACTTGATCCGACCTTGGGATCTTGGCTCGGACTGATTTCCGGAGTGAGCATCGCAATGTTGATCGCTCTTGTGGTCGGATATTTCCTTATTTTTGGTGGTGTTCGCGGTTCCTATTTTACGATTGTTACCTTGGCACTCGCCGTAATTTCTGAGCACGTCATTGTTGGATGGTCTGACATAACAGGCGGTGATGCAGGTTTACTCGGGATTCCACCTTTGTTCTTTCCAACTTTGAGCGGGTTAGCGCCATTATCTCCGGTGGTGTTATACTGGTTTATTGCGTCGGTTGTGTGCTTAACAGCCCTTTCACTTTGGTGGGTTTGCAGCGGACGCTACGGTTTGATTCTCAAGACAATTGAAGACAATGAAGAGCGGGCACAAGCATTGGGCCACAATACTTCACAGCACCTGCTGACCGTATTTGTAGGATCATCGGCGGTCGCCGCGCTCGGCGGTGCACTATATGCTTCAACGGTCGGATTTGTCGCCAAAGACATAGTTGGCCTGATTTTATCTACTCAAGTTATAATCTGGGTTGCCATTGGCGGTCGTGGAACACTTATCGGCCCAGTAATTGCGGCGATATTCGTCATTTGGTTCGAGCAAAGAATTTCAAGTATTAATGTTCAGCTTTGGCCCCTATTTATGGGATTCTTGTTTATCCTTGCGGTTTTTGTGTTCCCGAACGGCGTTCTCCGAACACTCGTCGGTATTCTTCGGAAACTTGGTCAGCGCCTGGAACACAGAGTATGATGATTGCATCGGGCTTGTTGACGGGGTCTCACCTTACTAAGCGCTTCGGCGGAATAGTGGCTGTTAACGATCTTTCCATCTCTATTAATTTGCTTGAAATAAAATGTGTCATCGGTCCGAATGGTGCAGGAAAGAGTTCTCTCTTCAACCTGTTGTGTGGAGCCTTAAGGCCCGACTCCGGGGAATTAATGTTCAAGGGACATTCTTTGTCACGTTTAGCTTTACACGAAATTTCCCGGATCGGTATCGCGCGAAAATTCCAAGTTCCAAGCATCTTTGAATCCCTTTCCGTTCAACAAAATCTTGAGGTTTCTGTTCTAAAACCTCAGTCGAAATTTGAACTGAAGGATCGGGTGGATCAAATGTTAGATCGCATTGAACAATCAGATATGAGAGATCAATTTGCTGGCAACCTGGCACATGGACAAAAGCAATGGCTTGAGATTGGAATGGCCTTAATGTCCGAACCGGAAGTCCTCTTACTTGACGAGCCAACAGCAGGAATGACGATTGATGAGACGTTAGATACGGTCAAATTCATTCATCAATTGAGTGATCACGCTGCGATTCTGGTGATTGAGCATGATATGAATTTTGTAAGGGCGTTGGGTTGTCACACCTACGTTATGCATCAGGGCGGAATAATCGCTGACGGACCATTTTCAGGCATCGAAAATGACGATTTAGTTCAAGCTGTTTACTTAGGAAAAATGTGAGGTGCTTGAAGCAAGGGAAATAAGCGCTGGTTATGGCATTGTCCCCGTAATCCGGAACATTTCACTAACCGTCGACAATGGCGATATACTCGTTCTGCTTGGTCGCAATGGTGTCGGTAAAACGACGCTTCTAAAGTCCTTAATCGGATTACTTAAGCCGTCATCCGGAAAAATACTGATTGATGGCTTAGATGTCACCGAATGGGCGCCCAGTCGAATTGCTAAAGCGGGCGTGGCGTATGTTCCACAAGGTCGAGGTATCTTTCCAAAACTAACGGTTGAAGAAAACTTGCGGGTTGGGTTGCGCGGACGAAAGGACCGAAGTTCAACCATTCCTGATGATGTACTTGCCATGTTTCCGATCCTGAAAGAAAGAATGAACCAACTTGGAGGCACGCTCTCAGGTGGTCAACAGCAAATTCTCGCCTTGGCACGTGCACTCTGTAGCGACCCCAGCCACTTGCTGTTGGATGAGCCATCGGAAGGAATCCAGCCTTCAATCATTCGGCAAATTTCAGAACTCCTTCAGACGTTTTCTCATGAGTTAGATTTAACGATTCTACTTGTGGAGCAAAATCTGGAGCTTGTTCGAACAACAGCAACCCGTTGTTTCGTGATGGAAAAGGGTTGTCTATCCCGTGAACTCACAACCGATGAACTTGAAGACGACCAGAAAGTCTTCGAGGCCCTGGCCCTATGATGGGTCTTCCAAATTGGAGTAAGGAAAATGACATCAACTCATCAAAAATGCATCGTTTCGAGACGCGCCATGATTCAGGGGGCGGGCGCAATCTCTCTAACTGGCACAAGTTATCTTGCGGCTCCGTCCATTCTCTATGCAGCTGACAAGATCAAGATCGGATTTCACTCGGCGTTAACCGGTCTCGAAACGCTCCTCGGTGAAACCCAGCTAAATTGCTTCAAAATGGCCGTTGATGAGATTAACTCAAGTGGTGGGATTGATGGTCGTGAAATAGAATATCTCGTCGAAGACAATCAAACGACGACACGAGGTGCAATTGACAAGACACGGAAATTCATTTTCGAAGACAATGTTGATGTAATTATTGGTATGATTACAAGTCTTGAGCGCACGGCAGCCTTGAGCGTCTCTGCGCCTGCAAAACAACTATTGATATATCCAACCTACTACGAAGGTGGTGAATGTGAACGCTACCTTGCTTGCACAGGTCAAATCCCGAATCAATCGGTTGATCCCTTTGTGCCTTGGATAACCGAAAATGTTGGGAAATCAGTCTATATTCTTGGTTCAGATTATGGATGGCCGCAAGAAACCGCTAAAGCCATTTCAACAGCTTTTGAGATAAATGGCGGAACGACAGTGGGAACAGAGTTTTTTCCATTTGGTGTACAAGACCTTGGTCCGGCGATGGATAGAATAAAGGCGTCAAAACCTGACGTTGTATGGGAATTGTTTGCAGGCGCAGATGCGCTTACATTTCTGAAACAATACAAAAGTTTCGAACCCGGCGGCTTCTTGCTGACAAATGGTCTTGACGAGCTCTTCACGACGGCTGTTGATGGCGCAAATGTCGAAGGAATTATTGTTAATCAATCTTATTTCTCTTCATTAAAGTCATCTGCCAATGACAAATTTCTCGCGAACTATAAGAACAGATTCGGTCAAGATAAGTGGGTGAATGCAATCGCGGAAGCGACCTACATTGCCGTATATCTTTATTCAAAATCTGTTGAGAAAGCGGGAAGCACCGATACCGAACAAGTCATTGATGCTATGGCAGGCATTTCGTTCGAAGCGCCACAGGGTCCGGTCTCTTTCGAGGGCAGCAACAATCATTTGGCGGTAAACAGTATCTTGGGACGTTGTCGGAATGATGGGTTGTATGACATCATTGAGAACTTTGGTGCAATTACGCCGACTGTCGCCGGATGCAGTCTCACCTAAGTTTTTAAGTTAGTGACGTTGTTCCCTTCCGCGTTATTGATGGATGGGAACAAGCGTTTTTGATTCAAGTGAATTACGCAATCGCCAAGTGAACAAGTTGGTTTTTTGATGAGTTCTTACAGAGAAGCTCATAAAGAAGATACTGGTTTGACTTTGGGACCTGTGAACAGACTGGGTCGTTCAATAGAAGACTACAACCTTTTTTTCAAAAAGATTGCTCATTCGAATAAATCTCTGAACGCATTCTCTGAGATTTTTGAGGCGTCAGCTATTGAAGAAGTAAGGAGGTCTTTTGAGGGACCGTCACGTGATCTTCTTCTGTCTGGAATGTTGATTGCAACGAAAGATAACATTGATACTGTTCCTGCCGTTTGTACTGCGGGTCTCTCAATTCACAAGAACTACCGTCCCGATCAAGATGCAACCGTTGTTTCAGCAATTAGAAAAGCTGGTGCAATCATTGTTGGAGTAACGCGGACTCATGCTGGTGCCTACGGAGTTACAACTCCGTTGGTTCAAAATCCTCTGTTTCCTGACCGCATTACGGGTGGTTCAAGTGGTGGTTCGGCGGCTGCTGTTGCTGCGGAACTATGTGATGTTGCAATTGGAACCGATACTGGCGGTTCGATACGCATTCCAGCTGCTTGTTGTGGCGTTTACGGATTTAAGCCGACCAGTGGGGTCGTATCGCTCAATGGGGTTCGCCCGTTAACGAAATCATACGATCATGTTGGGCCTATTGCTCGATCCATTACAAATTTATCTTTTTTGATGTATGTGCTTGCACCTCAACTGAAGTCGGCATCAATTAAAGACAAACAAAAGATTTGCGTAGGGATCCCGAGAAAGCAAATTGACGAAGCATCCTCAACGATACTGACCGCTTTAGATCACTTTGCCAGTTTATTGGAAACAAAAGGAGTTGCGACCAAAATCATTGATTTTCCCTCCATTGATAACATTGTTGATCTGCATCTGACGTTGTCTCTTAAGGAAGCGGCCGACATCTATAAGTACCTCACGATAAGTGAATTAGCAACTTTGCCGGCAATTGCACAAAACAGTATTGAAATTGGTTTGTCCGTATCAAAAGACGATTATGAACGCGCTGCATACAGCAAAGTCGAGATCACCAAGAACATAAATTGCTTATTTCAGGACGTAAACTACCTACTATTGCCGACACTCCCTATTGAACCACCGTTAAGAGAAGAACAGGACAGTGAATCACGCGACGTAAGTGTCAATACATTAAATTCGCTTATTCGCTTTACATCTCCATTTAACCAAACGGGGCATCCAGTCTTAGCCTTTCCGTGGGCTGCTGTTCAATGTTCACATCCGCCGGTTAGCTTACAGCTTGTTGGACCACAGTATTGCGATCATATGTTGTTAGAGCATGCTCAACAATTCCTCAATGAATCTATTTGAGTGGGCAAGAGAATATCGTTGCACGGTTCAACCACAAAAAACTAAAATAACCGATTGAGCTACCGTTTTACCGATATTCCAAGCCTCATCCACACCGTCTTTAAATTTATTTTCCAACCAGGTTCTAACCTTTGGCCCCATTGAATTATCATTGAGTTTGGGACGTTCTGTTTTAACTATATCAATAAGCTCGTCTACGTCTTTAGAATCTATCCCCTTATCAATAAGAACTTTTTTCAAACTCGAAATGTCTCCCGCTTTAACAGTTATGATATTGTTATCGCCAGAAGTGTTCACGTTCGTTATATCCCCAAAAACAACTTGATGCGTCAGATATGTTACAGTTTTTTTGTCATCTGTATTTAAGGAGTCTGTAGTTCCTATAGTTACTGCGCCTGCATCTGAAACATTTTTTTCAAACTGAATTGTCAGATCCAGAATCTTTGAACGAATAATGTATCGGATCTCATCTAATGCTGCTTCAGAAATAATTCCGGTAACGCTATGACATGTAAAACCCTCATAAATTTTACCTTGTAAAACCATTATTAAATCTGAACATTAATTTGCAGTGAACCATTTTTATTGTTCGTTGATAATAGATTATCAATCGCGGCAATACCTTGACGCATTTCATAATTTACCCATTTTGAACCCGCAAATTTTTGAATCAATGCCGTAGGAATTGGGGGCATTTGGGCTCCCAAGGGACCAAGAAAATTACCATTATAACTAGCGGAAATTTTTCGATAAGCGGGAACTTTAACATCCGGTGGATACCCCTCACTTTCATGCTTTACCCATTCCTCCAACACGTCGCTTTCAAGCTTTGAAGCTAAAAACCGAAGCTTTAAGAGAACAGAACCTAGATTAGAATTTTCTTGCATTAATGATTGTTGAATTTCACGCAACAAACTCATTGTTATAAACCTGTAATAAAATTGACGACACCATTTCAGAACGAAATTTTATTTGAACCCGCTCCTACCCAAGAATGCTTACAGAGCGCAAATCTATCAGCAATATTGAATGTCCGCATCTTTGCCTTGACAATGAAATAAATACACACCGGCTACGCTGTTATGCACATCGTTCACAATGAGAAAGTCACCAAACCACCATGCCCATTTTCAAGATCAACGATGGAAAGATGACCGCGATCGAACACACTACCTTCGCAAAGCAGGGAATCCACGAACGGCGGGATCTGCAAGCGCTCTTGAAGCGTGATATCCGTGTCATTTCCCCCGACAGCCTGGTCGTGGCCGAGGAATTTGGCGACTGGGAAGACAGCAACCGGAGCATTGATCTTTTGTGTATCGACAAGGACGCCAATCTGGTCGTGATCGAACTCAAGCGCACCGAGGATGGCGGACACATGGAGCTCCAGGCCATCCGCTACGCCGCGATGATCTCGACCCTGACCTTCGAAAAGCTGATCGAGATCTATGACCGGTACCTGAAAAAGAATGACAGCTCCCTGGATGCCATGGAATCCGTCCTGAGTTTTCTGGAGTGGCCCGAACCCAAGGAAGAACAATTCGGGCAGGAGGTCAGGATTGTACTCGCCTCCGCCGACTTCTCAAAAGAAGTGACCACCGCGGTAATATGGCTGAATGAGTTCGGCCTCGACATCCGCTGCGTGCGGATGCGCCCGTACGCCGACGGCGATCAGCTGTTCATCGAGGTCCAGACGGTCATTCCCCTTCCTGAAATCGCCGATCACCAGATTCAGATCCAGGCAAAGCGCCGGGAGGTCCAACAGGCCCGGAGACGCCCGAAGTTCACCATCACCGTCGCCGGTAAATCTTATGAAAATCTGAGCAAACGCCACATGATGCTTCACCTGGTCTCAGAGATTATCCGCACAGGCAAGACACCCGAGGCGGTCAGGGATGCCGTCGCCAAGGCGGACAAGACAAAACTCTTCGAAATCCTGGACGGTGAACTGACCGAAAAAGACGACGTGGTCCACGCCCTCGAACGCAAAAAGCCAAGGCAGGATCCCCGCCGCTATTTTCACGAGAAGGGTGAGTTCTTCTGTTCAAACGGAAACACTTATGTCCTGAGCAACCAGTGGGGTGCGACAACACTGCCCGCAGCCCAGGCGCTACGGGATGCGTTTCCCGATCTTGAGATCACAATCGACGAGATCGACTATTGAAGACTGTAATTTGAGGTCAGGCGATAATTACAGACCGCGACAAAGACGTCCTAAATTCACGTGTATTGCGCCACAACACCCGTACACGGCGTCATTGAGAAAGACCAAGTAGACCCAGCCCTGAATATTGAAACATGCTTCACGTGATAGAAAACAACTCAAAAAGAAAACGATTACCCATGAATATATCCAATGAACCTAAAATCTATGCCGCGAATTTCGGTGAAGGAAATTGGCTATGGGATCAATGTCGAAAAGAACACACCATTGTGGTTCTGAATGACCGCGATCTTCATGAACTCTGGGAGCAAGGCGATCGGGACACGTACATCAAAGAGGCCATGCAGTTGCCTTATCAACCGGCAAAGGATCGAAAAGCCGCGTCACGCTGGTACAATTTAATGGACGTTCTCAAGCAAACACGCAACGACATTTGGATTCACAGAGACGAGGGTCAGCTCTATTGGACCTATTCCTCTGAAGAAAAAATTCAGTTTCAAGACGACACTGACCGGTACATCGTCATCGGCTCAAAGTCGTGTGCACCGTGGTCCTGCCAGCCCTGGTCGAACATCCCTCCCGATGTGCAACCATTCTTGCAAAATCCACCACAAACACTGCAGGAAGTGCAATCCCCCGAAGCAAGACAATACATTCTCCAGTCGATTGGACACAATCATACAGACACACATGAAAACGTCTTTCAAGACAGTGTGAAACGTATGATCGAGACAGCCCGGCACACATGCGAAGCCGCAACGGGTGATGAACGGACATCCGCCACAAAAATCAAGAACTTCAAATTTTCGTCAACAGAGAGCGGCGAGAAATATGTCCTTGATCTCCTCGCACAACAAAACGGGCGGTGTGCCTTGACAGGGATTCCCCTGGAGACCGATCGTGAAACCAAGGATCCCGAATTCCGATGCTCGCTCGACCGGATCGACAGCAACGGCCATTATGAACCCGGCAACCTGCAAGTCGTCTGTCGCTTTATCAACCGCTGGAAGGGCGATGATGATAATGCAGAATTCAAACGGCTGCTCACACATCTGATGTCGGAGCAATAACGATCGTTTCGGGTCTTATTGAGAATTGTTCCGGGAAGGCATATACCATGGCACACGCATCAAAACATGTTTTGCGGTTCATGCAAGACAACTGGGACATTGTGTTGACAGTTTTGACTAAACTCGAATGCTATACGCCTATTAAAAAACAAGGGTTCTAAATGACCAAGGCAATCTTGGATTTTACCGAATGACCGGTCTCGAGCAACGGGCCGAGCTCCACCGTCAGATCTGGAAAATCGCCAATGACGTACGCGGAACGGTCGATGGCTGGGATTTCAAGCAGTATGTCCTGGGCGCCCTCTTCTACCGCTTCATCAGCGAAAATTTCTGCCGATATATGGAAGCCGGTGACGACCGCATCACCTACGCCGATCTACCCGACGATAAGATTCCTCCAGAGCTCACAGCCGACGCCATCCAGACCAC
>JAPORU010000084.1 GCA_026710045.1 Aestuariivita sp.
CTCGACGCCATGGCCGGGAAAGGTGCCGGGGAAGATCTCCCTGAACAATCCCCGTACGCCTCAAAAAGCCGCGGCTGTCGAGGACCGCACCCGACCTTCCGGGAGCGTCAGGAGCGGCGCATCGGATACGGATACGGTGCGCCGTTCCTTCGAAGGACCGTGCTTCGCCTTGGGCGGTCCCGCCGCCTCACCCTCGAAAGAGGTGTTCGTGAGATCATACAGCGTGACGACCGGCGGCCGGTTGAACAGGGTCTCGACGGTCCCGATCCTATGGTCTTCGCGTGCCTTTTTATGTTTGAACAGAGGATCCGACGCGCGATAAAGCGCCATATCGCTTAAGGCGCCAAAGTCGATCCCCAGCCGCTCACCCGTGGCGCGGCCCGTACGGTTCATGTACGGTTCATGTGCGGAGCCCGGCATGGGTCGCTCTCTCCCGCTCCATCCCCCGCCCCGGCTGCGTCCTCCGGCCGATAATATTGGCCAACACACAGCCCGGTTGCCGTTTATTGAGACCGAGTGCACAGAGTGTGTTGGGACGATCCAGCCGCTTGAGGCCGGGTTCGGGCGTCGCGATCGCCGCATGCGCGATGTCAATCGATCATGACAGAGCGCGCATCGCTGTTCGGAAGGGACTGGACAGCGACCCGCTCCCAGTGACCCTCTCCCAGTCCGGCGTCTCCGATCGGTGCTCCCGGCGCTCCCGCCGGCGTCTGGCAATCCGCCGTGCCACAGGCCCTTGGACGTCTCAACCGCTGTGGGGAGCGTCCTGAAATTGAGCGTCGCCGGGTGCGTCATCAACGCGTCCACGTGCGGACACAACAACGGCCAATCGCCTTGATCCATGGGAACGTGACGCCCAAGGTTCAACAGCGTCTTCGGACGGACCCTGTCTCCTTCCCGCCGGCGCGCGACCAGACGGTGGGAAAAAGTGGACTCCCCGCTCGCCGTGGTGCGTGTTCGGATCTTGCGAATAAACAGGCGCCCAGCCGACCGCAGGGCGGGGCGTGGTGCAAGAGGCAGACATCACTTTATGTCCCGACATTGAAGAATCATGCACCCATAAACATCTAATATACTGATTTTAAAACATAAAAAATTCTATCCGATCGCGAAAATCCTCGAATGTGGCCATTCTCCGCGAATTTTTGTTAAAGATGGGCTGTGAAGGTTTGGCCGCAGCCCGCAAGTGTGGCCGCCCCTGCCTTATCGCGGGTGAACAGTCTGGGGAACCTCAACTCTTTGACCGCGATGATTTTCTGAAACGCATGCACGAGAAGCATATCAGCTAGCATGGGGTCATTTCGGCTATCCCCGCTTGCTGAGAGCGACCTTGAACACATCTGGCTTTATACGTGGAACGAATGGTCTCTGGATCAGGCGAACCGCTATTATGATCAGATCATGGATACGATTGAAGAGCTGACATCTGGTCAGAAGCAGGGGCGGAAGGTGGATGTTCGCGACGGGTATCTGAAATACGCCGTGGGGCGTCACTGTATTTTCTTCCGGCGCTCTGATGACATGACAGACGTTATCTGAGTTTTGCACCAGAGCATGGATGCGGCACTGCATCTCTGATTGAGTGATCTATGGCAGACTATTTTGACGAACTTCCTTCTGATCCAGAAGCGGCATTTCTTCTACACCTCCACCGGTTGTTATGATCAAGGCTGTTCGGTTTGGGTTAAAGGCGATCAAGGGTAGGTATCGTCCAGGGTAAACGGAGCAATCGCCCGGTTTTCACGTTGCGTTTCTCGAAGAAGTAACTGCGCTCAAGCTCGATAATCTCCCGTATAACTAGGTCATACTTGTCATCCTGCAGATCCTTATCGCTTGTCATGTCAAACCTTTCATTCCTTGGACTTTAAGAATTGCAGAATGGCACCAGAATTGCAACATCGGCCTTTCTCCCCAAAGTATGAACAATACACAATGTTTGTGTCACCAAATAAATGTCATATCGTCTCATTCCAGTTGAGTTATCATGACACACAGGCTTCAGATAAAAAATGAAATCTGGCTGGGGTGGTAGGATTCGAACCTACGGTACACGATACCAAAAACCGTTGCCTTACCTCTTGGCTACACCCCAAAATTATCCTCTCTCTATGCTGGAATTTTGCAATATTCAAGCCCAATCCGGTTAAATGGAAGGATTATCCGGTACAACTCAGGCACTCAAAAATCGGAGATGTGCACGTCATTATAGTCGAAAGGATAAGTCCTTGATGGTTCTACAATGAAACCGGTAAATCCAAGGCTTATAGATTCATATTGCAAGTTATGTGACTATAACCAAGTTCGTTGAGAGACGACGGCCAGTGCTCTAATCGCCTGAAAGACCGATGATTGAGATTTTTTTCCGAACCCTTCCGTTCTTTGCACTGATTGGCCTTGGATTCTGGGCGGGCCGGACACAGTTCTTTTCGCAGGAAGCGACGGCGTACCTAACCAAGTTCGTGTTCTACTTTGCGTTGTCCGCGATGCTGTTCCGCTTCGCCGCGAACCTGTCTTTAGCGGACATTATCGACGGACGTCTGATCGCGGGTTATCTTTGGGGAACAGCAATCGTCTACGGACTTGCGACCCTGATTGGTTTTATTCGTAAACTGAATGTTGCGAACGCAGCCGTAGAGGCCCAGTGCGCTGTGATCGGGAATGTTGGTTTTCTCGGTATACCAATGCTCGCGGCACTTCTTGGTGACGGCGCGATCGGTCCTGTCCTCTTGGTGCTGGCGGTTGATTTGATTGTTTTTTCGAGTTTAATTGTCATTCTCATAACATTGTCACGTGAAGGACATATGAGTTTTTCAATCCTAAGGATCGTCGGACTGGGTTTGATCCGTAATCCGATGATTGTTGCGATTACGTTGGGATTGGTGTGGTCTATTACTGAAATCCCGATTCCCGGACCAATCGATGACTTTCTGAGTATATTGGGTGCGGCCGCGACCCCTGGCGCATTGTTTGCAATCGGTGCGTCTCTCGCATCCAAATCAACCGAACGTTTTCAAGTTGCCGCCTGGTTATCCTTCTGCAAGTTAATTCTTCATCCGACTTTTGTTGCATTTGGAGTGATCGTCTTGTTCCCGATTGATCCTTTCTCTGCGGCGGTTGTGATCGCAGCGGCAGCCTTGCCCGTGGCCGGAAACGTCTATATCCTCGCACAACATTACAATGTTGCACCACAACGCGCGTCGGCGGCAATACTACTGTCCACGGTCGCTTCAATCATAACGGTATCACTGGCAATAGCTCTGGTAGGCGATCTCCTGATTGATGGGGTGGTCGACCAAGAATACATACCACTTTAGGTGCAACGTATGATGTTAAGAAATACAATCATTTGACGTAGATTGCCCGTCAATATTGAAGAGAGGCAAAATGATCATTGGCGCTCTTGTTGCAGCATTGTTTATCGCAGCCGTCGCACCCTTCCTGCGCGAATACACTCTCAAGACGATGGGTTCGGAAGAGCGTAAGGATGCTCCGGGTCAATGCATTCCGTTATCGAGTGGCACGACGTACTTTGAATGGTCTGGTCCCGAGGATGGACCTCTTCTTGTCTGTATCCATGGGTTAACGACGCCGTGCTGTGTGTGGTACGGACTGGCCTCAAGGTTAGGAGGTATGGGGTATCGTATCCTGATTTATGATCTCTATGGTCGTGGATATTCCGATCGTTTGTCGGGGCCGCAAACCAAGGATTTCTTCGTGAGGCAACTCGGCGAATTGCTCAGCTCCCAACAGATCAATCGAAAATTCACCGTTTTCGGCTTCTCGATGGGCGGTGCTATTGCGACCGCGTTTGCCGCTGCGTACCCCGACAAGGTGCAACAGCTTGTACTCGTCGCTCCTGCCGGAATTCACATTAAGGGAATGAATTTTATACGAGGCGTGATGCGGCTGCCCATCTTGGGCGACTGGTTTGCCCGCGGACCCTATCGATGGATCCATCGCAAGGGAACGGAGGCTGAGCGGGACTGTCTGACGTCTGTTCCTGACATCGTGGATCGCCAACAAAAGGAAATGGACTTTAGGGGATTTTGTCCTGCGGTCCTATCGAGTATGCGATCCATCATATCCGAAGATCATGAAAACAGTTACAAAACGATTGCACGTCACGACATTCCGACACTCCTCATTCTCGGGGAACAGGATACGATTATTCCTCTATCGGTGGGGGAGGTACTGTCTCAATGGCATCCGACCGCCCAGATTCACCAGATCTCGGATGCAGGACACGGCTTGCCCTACAGCCATAGCGATCACATCATCAAGATATTGAAGAGTTTTCTATCGCCATCCAATTGACGATTCAGGCCATTACCTTTGGCGTGCTCTCCAAGGGTGCTTCGCGAATTGGCAAGTGGACGATGGCACTAAATGCCCCGACTGCCACTCCAATCCACCAGACCGCGGTGTAATCACCATAAAGATCGTACATTTCGCCGCCCAACCACACGCCGACAAATGATCCCAACTGATGACTAAAGAATACAATGCCATATAACGTCCCCATGTAACGCAATCCATAGATGTGAGCGACAAGTCCGCTCGTGAGCGGTACAGTGGCGAGCCATAGAGCGCCCATAGCGATCGAGAACACAATCACGGAAAGTGGTGATATCGGAAACACAAAGAATAAGGCCGCTACAAGAGTGCGTGCCGAATATATGCCAGCAAGAAGGTATTTTTTTGGGTAATACTTCCCGGCCCATCCGGCCGCAAGCGTTCCGGCGATATTGGCCAATCCGATCAGTGCAATGGCGACAGCACCTAAGGCCGACGTCGATGTAATCCCAATGCTGTATAAGGCTCCTCCAGGCTGGATGGGCCCGCACATTTCGGTGACGAGTGCCGGAAAATGAGCGGTAATGAAGGCAAGTTGATAACCACAGCTAAAGAAACCGAGAAATATCAAGGTATAACTGGGGTCACGAAAGGCACTTTGGAGTACTTGACCGAGGCTTTCTTCCAGTTCTTTTTTTGACGCAACTGTTGGCGACCGGATCAGTGGCAGAGTCAGAATGAGTGCAAGTATACCGACAGCAAACCAGATGAATACCATTTGCCACGACATGATGGTGAGCATCCATTCTGCAAGGGGGGCACCGAAGACCTGTCCCGCACTCCCGGCCGCTGTGGCGATGGCCAAGGCCATCGACCTGTTCTCATCGCTTGCGGCGCGACCGACAACGGCGAGGATGACACCAAACCCGGTTCCGGCGATTCCGAACCCGACAAGCCAGGCATAGAGTTGATGTTCCAGCGGTGTGGTTGAGACGGCCGTCAGAACCAGACCCGCTGCGTAAATGAGCGATCCAAACAAGATGGCGGTTCGATCACTGGTCTTTTCGGCGAGAGCGCCAAAGATGGGTTGACCGATCCCCCATGCGAGATTTTGAACGGCAATCGCCAGAGAAAATTCTGTCCGAAGCCAGCCAAATTCGTCTGCAACGGGAATTTGAAAGACACCAAAGGATGCCCGCACAGCGAAGCTGACCAAGATGATGATGCAACCAACAACGAGGATTGGTGTGAACAAGGGAGCGTGTTTTACCAATGAATTACCTTATGAATCAATTGCTTTGATTTCGACTATCATATCAGCAGCGCGGCATTTTCCCGGCAAGCGAACAGATTCAATTGTCCATCATCCGTTGTGTTTGTCATTCTGTATTGTATGAATGTCTTTGAATCACCGGAAGAGGTCATGTTGAGATCACTTTGTCAAATTGTAAATGATAGGTTTAAGATCAATTGAATGTCTATCTGATCAATATGACGGATTCTCGACCCTTTTGAGTTGACGGCTGCGGGAACGCGGTCAATGCGTATGTGTTTTTATTAAAGAGTTTTGAATCACAAGCAGATCGTTCGTAATGCCCTCAATCTCCGAACTGTACGATAACAGAATTGCCAGCGGGATCCTCAAGTCTGATGCTCAGCAACGGACGTTGATGTCGGAATTTGATCGTCTTGCCGATGACTTGGCGAAACCCGTGAAATCACGACTGTTCAATCGATCCAAGGCTGTTTCGCAGAGAGGTATGTACATTTGGGGTGGCGTTGGTCGGGGTAAGTCAATGCTTATGGATATGTTCGTCGAGTCAATGACGGACGTTGCGCTCAAGCGGATACATTTCCACGCATTCCTGCAAGATGTACATGCCGCCATTCACATAGCACGACAGCAAGGCGTTGATGATGCCATTCTGCCCGTTGCTGAGGCCATCGCACGGGATATTCGACTGTTGGCTCTTGATGAGATGCAGATTTCCGACATTACAGACGCAATGATTGTTGGACGTTTGTTTGAAGCTCTTTTTTCATTTGGCCTAACCGTGGTGACAACGTCAAACAGGGTGCCCGATGATCTTTATCTGAACGGGCTGAATCGGCAACTATTTCTTCCCTTTATCGCGATGATTAAGGAACGGATGGAAATCTGCGAGTTGGGTGGGCCGACGGATTATCGTCAGAACAGGCTTGAGGGAAGTCGGGTTTACTTTACTCCAATGGGCCCGGAGGCCCGCTCCGAAATCGCCTCGATTTGGTCGGATCTCTCGAGCGACAAGTTCGAGGAGTTGGTTTTGATGGTACATGGTCGACGCGTTGTTTTGCCGGCGTTTCGAAACGGAATGGCCCGTGCCTCATTTTATGATCTTTGTGGTAATCCGCTCGGACCGGCCGACTATCTCGCTGTTGCCGAAGCCATACGATTGCTCATTCTGGAAGATATTCCACAGTTGTCTCGATCCAACTTTAACGAAGCGAAGCGTTTCGTGATTCTCATCGATGCTCTCTACGAAGCAAGGGTTCGCTTGATTTGTTCAGCGGACGCGGAACCCGAAATGCTCTATGTTGAAGGAGAAGGTACCTTTGAATTCGAACGTACGGCGTCGCGTCTGCGTGAGATGCAAGCCGCGGACTGGGGTCAGCGAGTTATTTAACTGTTTTGACTTAGAACTTCGCCGACAAGATGAAGGGATCCACAGATGACCACTCTTGCATGCGAGCGATGGGAGAAGATTGCTTCTACGGCCTTTGTGACGGACGGAGCCGTGTGTGCCTTGATTCCCAGATTTTGTGCAGCTTGCATAATGGTTCCTGTGGAATGAGAGTTGCCAACCGATGCAACAGTTACAGCGGTCACACCCTGAATCACAGACGTCATGGGACGCAGAAACTCTGCAACGTCTTTTGAATTTTGCATTCCACACACCAAATAGGTTGGTTGTGTAGGAAAGCCTTTGATAACCTGGGCAAGAGCCCTGCCTGCCGCCGGGTTATGTCCGCCATCCACCCATATTTCGCCCGATCTCTGCATAGTGACGAGGGGACCCGATTGAAGGCGCTGCATGCGCCCCGGCCACTCGGCAGATGTCAAAGCCGCAGCACACACCGCAGTGTCGAAATTCAGTAATTGGAGGACGGCAATGGCTGTTCCCGCATTTTGAATTTGATGAGGTCCGATGAGGTTCGGTTCTGGAAAACAATAGTCTTGGTACTCGTCTCGATAGAGCAGACGGTCAGAATGTGACGAAACAGACCATTGTCGATTGTAGGCGTGTAGAACCGCATTGCATTTTTGCGCCTGTTTTTCGATAATCGTGCAGACTTCAGCAGCTTGAGGACCGACGACGCAGGGGACACCAGGTTTTAGAATACCCGCCTTCTCATGAGCGATCTCGGAAAGAGTGTTTCCAAGAAAGGCCTCATGATCCATCGAAACCGGCGTCACGACCGTTACCACGGGTCTCTCGATAACATTGGTTGCATCTAAACGCCCACCCAAGCCGACTTCCAATAAACAATAATCGGCTTTTTGCCGGGCAAAGGCCAACAGCGCGGCACAGGTTGTTATCTCAAAAAAAGTAATGGATTGCTGGGCGTTGATATGATCGCACTCGTCGAGTAGCACGCTCAGATCCTCCTCTGAAATCAAGTCACCCGACACCCGGATGCGTTCATGGAATCGGATCAGATGAGGTGATGTGAAGACATGGCAGGTTTTCCCGGCGCTTTCCAGGCCCGCTCGTATCATCGCAAGTGTTGAGCCTTTGCCATTGGTTCCGGCAATGTGAATGGTTGGGGGCAGGTGGTCTTGCGGATTTCCCAATCGATCAAGCAGCTTCCAGACCCGATCTAACGTCAAGTCAATGACTTTTGGATGAAGTGTCATCATGCGCGAGAGCAACGCGTCCGATGTGTGTGACGTCATAGAATCAAATTTTCAGTAATGCTAGACGGGAGCTGTCGTGTCGTCCATATTCGATAGGTGCTCAGGCATGGGAAGGTCACCGCGCACGGGTGGTGTCAGTCCTAACAACAGGCGGATGATGGAAATCAACTCATCCCGCAGTTGGCTTCTTGGGGTCACACGATCAAGCATACCATGCTCCAGCAGGAACTCAGCACGTTGAAATTCGGAGGGTAATTTTTCGCCAATTGTTTGCTCGATGACACGTGGACCCGCAAAACAAATCAAAGCATTGGGTTCGGCGATCTGAATATCCCCCAACATTGCGTAAGATGCCGTCACACCGCCCGTTGTCGGATGTGTCAATACAACGATGTAGGGCAGACCGGCCTCCTTAAAAAGTTGGATAGCAACTGTGGTTCGGGGCATCTGCATCAAACTATAGATGCCTTCCTGCATGCGCGCGCCACCCGCGGCCGAAAATACGATCAATGGTCGATGAAGATTAAGTGCTTCCTCGACCGCCTTGAGAAAGGCATTTCCAACAAAGCCGCCCATTGAACCGCCCATGAATGAAAAATCCTGCGCGGCCGCAACAATGGGTGTGCGGCCTAAGTTACCACTCGCGACCAGCATAGCCTCTTTTTCACCGGTTGCCTTTTGGGCCGCTCTGATCCGGTCTGGATATTTTTGTTGATCGCGGAAACTGAGAGGATCAGACTGTGGAGTTGGTACGGCAATTTCTGTAAAGATACCGCCGTCAAAGAGATTGGAGAATCGATCTCTTGGAGCGATCGCCATATGATGTCCGCAGTTGCCACAGACATTCAGGTTATCGGATAATTCACGATGAAAGAGCATTGTTCCGCAGCCGTCGCACTTATGCCAAAGATTTTCTGGCGTCTCCCGGCGCGAGAAAATCGAATTGATCCGGGGACGGACATAGTTGGTAATCCAGTTCATGGTCTCACTCACCTTGGCGCAACATTAGTAATGTCATAGTGCGGAATATTGAAATGTGTGCGATTTAACAACAACAGGTTGTCGCAATTTCCTGTTGGAACTCTGCATGATTTCCTATTAAGATTAAACACATACGTAATGGGTTTACATAATATCCAAATGTGATCTTGAAGCATCTGAGGTTCTCACTCTTTCCGAGTTCCGTGTCTGGATCAATCAGAGATACGGATTTCTACAGTCTCAACATGTGCGTTCACTGTTTCTCAATACGCATTATGTAATTTACTTTGGTTATCGTTGTTACGAACAGAATCGCTATGCCATTGCCCCCCCCCACTGAATCCTATTGTCAAGATTCCTCAAAGGTTAATGCACATCTGGATTGGTGATCTCGCACCTCCCACGGAATGGATGGACACGTGGCGTCGATTCCACCCTGATTGGAAATATGATGTAATTGATAATGCATTTATCGCATCGCGCCGGTTCCAGAATCAATCCTTGATTGATTGGTATATGCGCAGCATGCAGTTCGCCGGGGCGGCGGATCTGATTCGGTATGAATTGTTGTTTGAGTCAGGTGGATTTATTGCTGAGGCGGACAGCGTTTGCATGAGAAATACGGATGAGCTTTGGACTCGACCGTGCGCGTATACTGTGTATGAGAACGAATTCCTGAGAGGAAAATTGGTATCGCCAATCCTTGCATCCAATCCCAAAAACCCATTTGTCGGTGATTTAATTGATCAACTTGGAAACCTTCAGCCGGATGAGATTGGTTCCCCCTGGATGACGACGGGAAATCTCTTTGTTGCGCAGATGATTGAGACGCGAAACCCTGATATCGAGATTTTCCCCTCACATTTTTTTATTCCCGTCCACTATTCCGGGGTCAAGTATGAGGGTAAGGGACCCGTCTATGCTCACCAATTGTTCGGAAGCACCCGAAAGGCCTACGGAAAACCGAACATGCGTGGACACATCCGGCGGTTATGGGGGAAATATCGGCGATTAAAGGCTAAGAAAAACACGCAAAGTCGGATTGAAAAAGTGATTTTTGAAGTGCGGCATGGACTATTAAAGTGATCAGATTTTTTGTCAAATGCTTCAGATTCAGCCCTCGACAGTACGGATGTCCAGCTCAAAGCGTTAGTCATGAGAAACGGACAGGGAACGGGAACGTATCTGTCTGGAGAGCAAAATATAGCACGACACCCCGCCAAGTCCTTTCGCAATTCCTCAATTTTATCTGAATTAATTGCATTTTTTTCTTCTAATCAGGCTTTTAAAGGAGCATAGATCTTTGGTGCGGGCTTGCATGTGTTGAAGTTTATATCTCCCTTCCTCTTGAATGACGCAATGTAACAGTTCAGCAACTATAGCACAAAAATCAGAATAAAGCGCATGTCCACTCGCTTCATACTCTTTCAAATCCATAACTTTTAATGTTTCTCTCTGATCAATTAAAGATTGTATTGCTCAACACAGCATAAGCCATACGAGCTACTTGCATAAATAACGCCGCATTAGATGTAGTAAAATCAAAGGCCGATAAAGAGGCTTTATCAGACTCAATCCCAAGACACACAGGCGGATCCCATGCTGAAAAAACTGTAATATTTGATGGCGCGGCCGTGATCAT
>JAPORU010000023.1 GCA_026710045.1 Aestuariivita sp.
GCGAAAACCGGCCTCAGACCCTTGAATTTGCCTTTCCACTGCCTACATCTGATATGCGAAAAGCCGTTTTTCCATGACATTCCCACATAATATTGCAAGAGGCTCATGTAGGTATCTATATCCGCTATGTTTCACATTATACGCAGTATTTGACAGACTGGGTAAATGCATTCCGGGAATTGCAAAGGTTGGTGACTATCGCGTTATCTGAAAGAAACCATGGATATAGATGAAATAGCAAAAAAAATTGCCAATGGCAACAGAAGAGCACTGGCCCGCGCGATTACATTGGTCGAAAGTGCCAGACCCGACCATCGTGAACAGTCGGCCCTATTACTGGAGGCGGCTAGCGGGATTGGCAGGCAGGCCATTAGAATCGGGCTTAGCGGAACACCGGGAGCGGGCAAATCCACATTTATTGAATCCTTTGGGATGATGCTCGTTAAAAATGGTTTGAAGGTTGCCGTTATCGCAGTTGATCCGAGTTCAACTAGATCAGGAGGATCAATTCTTGGAGACAAGACCCGGATGGAGCGCTTGTCGCGTGAGACCAATGCGTTCATTCGTCCATCTCCCAGCCAGTCTTATCTTGGTGGAGTTACACGACGCTCGTGGGAAGTGGTGGCTCTTTGCGAGACTGCCGGATTTGACATTGTGCTTGTCGAGACCGTGGGTGTCGGTCAGTCGGAGACGCTTGCTGCAGAGATGACCGACATTTTTGCTCTTCTTCTCGCCCCTGCCGGCGGCGACGAGTTGCAGGGTGTAAAACGCGGAATAATGGAGATTGCGGATATCATCCTTGTTAACAAAGCCGATGGCGATCTGAAGTCGGCGGCAAAACGCACATGCGCTGATTATTCGGGAGCATTGCGCTTGTTGCGCAAAAGGCCGCAGGATCCTGAAAACCATCCAAAGGCAATCGCCGTGTCCGCCCTTTTTGAAGAGAGCCTGGATACCGCATGGAATGAAATGCGGTCAATTATTGATTGGCGAAAAAGCGAGGGGCATTTTGAATTAAGACGAAAGCGGCAGGCCCAATTCTGGTTTGAGGAGGAGGTTCGATCCTCATTGCTCAAGATGCTTCAAACTCCCGAATTGCGCTCCGCAATGGACAATGGTGCAAGGTCAGTGGCAAACGGCACTGATACACCGATTGCGGCAGCGCAAAAGGTTCTCGAATTGCTTAACTCCGATAAACGCAAAGTCCGATCATAAAATCATGGTTGCCGATTGCAGAAAACCAACCGCGCCATGAAGTTAATTTGCAGTTGGCGATATCGCAAAAAAAGACACTTCATGCATCGGAAAATCGGGCATTAGTCGTTGCCGCTGCTTTGTCCACAAAAGAGTTCCGAAGTGCGGCTTTAGTTCGTTTCCACTTTCCCGTTATTCTTTTTTTGCTGACAGGCGAAGATTCCCGGAACATGTCATTGCATCAGGGATAGCGTATTCGAGCCTGTCGGGTTACATGCACCATTATCTCGCAAGAGATTGATATGCCAGATGGCAAAGATAAGCATGACGGCAGAAGCGCAGGGAAGACCGGAAGACAGCAGGGTGTCACGTGTTATCGGCCCAGTTCGTTGTTAGTGCTTCGGCCTGTTGCAGAACAGTTTGAACGGCACCGTCCTGAAGATCGGGCGGATATCCCCATTTGCGCAAGATGCGCTTAACCTGAAGGCGCATTCTGGCGCGTGCCGACTCGCGGTGGTGCCAGTCAACAGAAGCGGTGTTTCTCAAGTTGTTTAGCAGTTCCTGGGCAATTAAGCGAAGTTGGTCGTTCCCCATCACCTCAACCGCACTCTTGTTTTGAGCGAGGGCGTCGTAGAAGGCAATTTCCTCCTCATTGAGTCCATCCTCTTCGCCTCGCCGATATGCGTTGCGGATGTCTCTTGCGAGAGCGATCAGTTCATTTATAACCCCCGCTGTGGTGATGGCGTTACTGTGATATCGTGCGATAGCCTCTTCAAGTTTTTCGGAGAATGCTCGCGTTTGCACGAGATTGACCCTGCTTTTTGAGCGCAGTTCGCTATTAATGAGCTTGCGCAAAGCCTCCAGCGCGAGGTTCTTGTGTTCCATTCCCTGAATTTCGGCGAGGAATTCATCGGATAGAATTGAGATATCGGGTGTTTTTAGTCCGGCGGCAGCGAGTATATCAACGATTTCCGTCGAGACGATTGCGCGGTTGACGATCTGCTGAATTGCCAGTTCATGCGCTTTTCGGGACTTGTCGCCCCTTGCAACATTTTTTTCGAGCGCTGTACGCACTGCGGTAAAAAAAGCCACATCATCGCGGATGCGGAGCGCCTCATCACTGGCTGCCGCAAGGGAGAACGCTTTGACGAGAGTCAGAACGGTGTCACTAAAGCGCCGACGTATGCGAATTTTGCCCTCGTTGGTGGTTTCCCGGTCGGCATCCCTCTGTTGCATTTCGAGAATCCAATTCATGGCTCCCGCAAGAGTTGCGAGCCTTTCTTTTGCTGATCCACTAATCCCAGACCGAAAGTCGAAGCCATGGAACATCGCCGCCACGACCTCATACTTTTCCCTCATCACTTCGATGGCTTTGGCCATGTCGATTCCAACATGATCCTGATCGGTTCTCGTATACTGGCCAAGGGCTGATTTCAGATTTTGCGCGATGCCGATATAATCCACAACCAGCCCGGCATGTTTGCCGCGGAACACGCGGTTGACGCGTGCAATGGCCTGCATGAGCCCATGCCCGCGCATTGGCTTGTCGATATACATTGTATGCAGGCTTGGCGCGTCGAATCCGGTCAGCCACATGTCGCACACGATCACCAGCTTTAGCGTATCGTCCGTATTCTTTATGCGCTTGGCGAGCAACTCCCGACGCGCTTTGCTGCCAATAAACCGCTGCCATTCCTTCGGATCCGATGCGGATCCGGTCATTACAACTTTGACTGTTCCGGTCGCGTCATCGTCACTATGCCAATCAGGGCGCAGTTTGACGATTTCTTCATAAAGCGCGACACAAATTCGCCGACTCATGCAGACGGCCATCGCCTTGCCTTCAACACCGGCTTCGCGGTCCTCGAAATGGTTGACAAGGTCAGCGGCTATTCGGCGCAGGCGCTTTTCAGCGCCGACGACACTCTCCAAACTGTTCCATTTGAGTTTGATCTGATCCTGCTTGGCTTTCGCTTCATCTTCGGTTAGTGCTGCGATCTTTGCATCGAGAAGTGGCTTCTCATTTTCGTCAAGTTCAATGCGCGCGAGGCGGCTTTCATAGTAGATCGGCACCGTCGCACCATCCTCGACGCTCCGATTGATGTCGTAGATGTCGATATAGTCTCCAAACACGGCTGGCGTGTTTGCGTCTTCTTTTTCGATTGGTGTTCCGGTAAAGCCAATGAATGAAGCGTTCGGCAGGCCCTCGCGCAGATACTTGGCGAATCCATATGAGATTTCACCAGTTTGGGTGGCTACCTTCGCACCGAAACCGTATTGGCTGCGGTGCGCTTCGTCGGCGATGACGATTACATTATGGCGATCAGTGAGAACCGGAAAAGCGGTATCACCATCATTTGGTGAGAATTTCTGCATGGTCGTGAACACCACACCGCCCGAATCCACGGCTAGCACATTTTTGAGATCCTGCCGGTTTTCCGCCTGTTTCGGGGTTTGACGGAGCAGTTCTCTGCACTTCGAGAATGTGGTGAACAACTGATCGTCAAGATCGTTGCGGTCAGTGACGACTACAACGGTTGGGTTTCTCATTTCCGGGCTGCCGATGATCTGCCCGGCATAGAACGCCATTAACAGGCTTTTTCCGGATCCCTGCGTGTGCCAGATGACACCAATACGTCCATCGCCTTCCGAAGCCGCCGCATCAAGCGTCCGCTTGACAGCTTTGCGCACGGCGTGGAACTGATGATAGCCGGCAATGATTTTAACCAGATCTGCGCCGGTGTCCATGAAAACGGTGAAGTCCCGGATCATGGCCAGAAAGCGGTTCTTTTCGAACACACCCTTGATAGCCGTATCGATTTCCGGCACGCCTTTCGGAGCTACAGCGGAGCCGTCCACAGTACGCCAAGGCATGAACCTATCAATCTTGGCCGTAAGCGATCCGATTCTCGCCTGAATCCCGTCGGACGTCATCAGCACGGCGTTGGCGCGGAACAGGGACGGTATGTCATCCTTGTAGGTTTCAATCTGGTTGAATGCCTTTTCAAGCGTTGCGTTCCCGTCCGTCGGACTCTTCAATTCAATCACTGCAAGGGGCAGACCGTTGACGAACAGAACCAAGTCGGGGCGGCGAGTACGGCCATTCTCGATCACTGTGAACTGGTTGACAGCCACCCAATCGTTGGCCTCAATGTCGGCGAAGTCGATCAGCCGAACGGCATCACCGGAAATGCGCCCATCCTCCCCGACAATCTCGACCGGTACGCCGTTCACCAGATAGTCGTGCAGGCGGCGGTTCTCCTCGACAAGAGAAGGAGTTTCCGTCTGCCGCACTTTCTTTACCACCTCCTGCAGAGTCTCATCCGATAGATGCGGGTTGAGTCGGCGAACCGCCTCTTGGAGTCGGCCGGCCAGCAGCACTTCGTCGTGACTGCCGCGTTCCGGCATCGGACCATCCGGGCCTATGCAGGGTCCGTGAATCGGCGAGTAGCCCAGTTCTTCAAGCCACTCGAGGGCGGCGGCTTCCACCTCACTCTCGGCAAATTTCACCATCAGGCCGTTCCTCCGCATGGCATCGGAATGAACCTGTTCCATCCACCCACGGTTCGAAGGGTCGACCCGACGGTTTCATCCGATTTCGGAACAAATCCATTGTCATGTGCGGCCGGCATATCGTATTCCCGGGTGTGCAACCCATCGGAGGCTTCCTCAAATCTCACGACCTTTTTCTCCCAGTTTCGCTCGGCAAGCCAATACTTGAACGCCGGGCAGACATCGAGGCCGAAATGCGAGTTGTCGGCGTGAATGAATGCGTCGGCGATCATCATGGTTCGAACGGTTGGTATTCGACCAATGCGGACCGGCCTATGATGTCCACGATAATGACCGACAATTCCGAGCCATGGGCGTCTGTTAGCCGCATCGGTTTGCCGGGTCGAAACGAAACCGGTTGTTGCCGTCCCTCGTCAATGGCGATGTTGTCAGCGTACAGATAGGTCCGATCATGAGTGTCGCGTATCGGGTTCAGCCGCCCGCGCAGGCCGGGAAGGCGCCCCGTGCTTTGGGCAAAAATTGCGGCACCGCCTGGTTCGAGCGGTTCGAGTTCAAGTAGCAAACCACCACCACCACTTGGCATCCAGGCTTTCTTCAGTCCGGCCGCATAACCCAACCCGGCTGCATATATCGTCATTGGCAGATGCGTCGTGTAAAGATCAAGAGCGGCATTGCCAGCCCCGTCGGTTGCCGAGCGCACCCAGGTCTTGTTGGGAAAGAGCGCGAGGACATCAATGCCAGCAAGGGGCTCGCCTCCAGAATGCACCGTGACAGTCGCGTCGGCGGGAGCAAGTTCCAGTTTTGCAGCGGGAATGCCGA
Source organism: Aestuariivita sp. (assembly GCA_026710045.1). Lineage (GTDB taxonomy): Bacteria > Pseudomonadota > Alphaproteobacteria > Rhodobacterales > Rhodobacteraceae > JAPORY01. Next base: position 5,527 of record JAPORU010000023.1, read on the forward strand.
GTACCAAGCTCGATTCATCGACCACTTCGTACTTCGGTGGCACACCGGTGGCTTCTTCCGTTTCCTTGCGGATGATCGACACGCCGTCTCCCCGGCGGTCCATCAGGTATCCACGATGATCCGACCCCACCACGTTGGCCACGGGAATGCGCCCGAACACGGAAGCAATCACCTCGTTGCGGGTGGCCTGACTGGCTTCCATGCCTTCGATGGTCATGCCGTTGGGCAGCTGGCCGGGGGAATCGATCTCCAGGCGGTCCTTGAACATGGATAGCCGGATCCTCCGCGAAGATATCGAGTAGTCGCGGTGCGCCACCGCATTGACCACCGCTTCGAATACCGCGGCTTTGCTGTACTGGGGAACATCCTCCCGTTCCGGTGCCTTGCGCGCGGAAACGCGCATGTTGCGAACGACGAACTGGACCGCTTCCGCTATCTGGGCGGGAAGCGGGCCGGTAATCTCCTGCGCGTCCAACTGGCCCGACGCGCGATCCAATCCGCGATAATGCGTTGCTGCAATCGTGGCTTGCGGCAACCACTCTTGCGGTGAAGGGGCGCAAAGCAATATCCCTGCCACGGTGGCGCGATCAACACCAGTTTCATCCCGTGCCAGTAGGCGGAGATTCAGCAATCCCCGCCGCGGGTCCGCCGCGCCCGCGACGCTGAGCAGCGGTTCCCACAGGCGCTCACCAAGCGTTTCAAAGCCGGTCTCGGGTACGATTTGCTTATCAAACCACAAATAGCGGGTTTGGGCACGATTCCGCGTCAACCTTACGCATTCGTCTCTCTGGAGGCGTCGCTTTGATGCACCAACTCGAATGAATGCCTGCCCACTCCGTTCATGCAGAGTTTCGCCGCGAGGCACTGTCACCAGCACAAATGCCTTGCCATCCAGTTCCCTGTGAAGGACATTGATGCGCAATGGCGGTTCAATAGTGTCAGTACTGATTTCTGCGAGAAGGTCGTCCAGAGCTGACATTTGTTCTCGCGACATGCCCTGGATTGTTCCGTCATCGGCCACCCCGCACAACAAAACTCCGCCAATCGCATTGGCGAACGCACCCAGTTCATCTGCAAGATCTTCTCTGCGCGGACTGGTTGGTTTATCGCCGCGGAATTCGATACGCTTGAATTCACATTGGCTGTCCTCGCCTAAATGAAGTTGACGACGAATGGCCTCATCTTTTATCATCAAGCGATCTCCTTTACCGCGGCTTCGGCATCACGGAGGCGGATTTCGCCTAACATCAGTTTTGGCAGGAGAAGGTTACGGGTTTGTGATAGTGTGCGGGATGCTCGGCGGTTAGAGAGCATCAGATTCATCATTGCGCTAACCTTCTCGTCGAACAGCGCAAGCAACTGCCGGTCTGCAGCGAGCACCTCGCAGGCAAGAAGAGATTTGGGTGGAACGCGTTGATGGCTTTTAGACGTGCCTGTTACTAGTGCAATCATCTTTGTTCTGAATTCCGAGCATCTGAGAAGACAGTAAAGAACGCCGCGAGTCGCCGGTTCACGAGGGGTAAGGGCCAAGAATTCAGTAGAGGAGATTTTTGCTGCTTCTCCACCGCAATTTGGCAACCACACTCTCTCAATCTCAGGATTCAGCTTGGACAATAGAACTGCGTCCTCTGGCACAATCGTTTTATTGCTTTTGATCGACTCGCCAACGTCACAAGCAGGCTCTCCTCCTGCGTCGTAAGCCGGGATGCTGTAATGTTCGAATATGTGTTTCGGCTGATCGCTGGGCGACAAGGTGGCGCGATGATGATGCGTTAATTCGCTTAGCGTATAGGTTCGCCACCCGATTGGCAGGCCCTCGTCGTCCAATGCGTCGGGGAACAAGTCCCAGAGCTCAGAGGCCAAGTATGGAGCGCAGCCTTCGGCCTTGGCGCGAACAGGGCCGAAATCGACGAACCAATCCTTGAAGATTGCCTGCGCCGTTTCCTCCAACGTCTCGTTCATCCGATGGTTCAACTCAATCTTGTCGTCAAGAGTACCGAGGAGGTCGGCGATGGCACGTTGCTCGGACATAGAAGGTAGTGCGATCTTCAACTTCTCAATATCAGCGGGTCTAATCGACGGATACGCTGATGTACTGTGCTCGGCGACAGTGTGAAGATGATCGATAACCCAGTTTTGGGTGAGAAACCAATAAATGAATCCAGTTTCGGCGATTCCAGGCTTTGCACGCAGTACTGCAAAACCAGTAGAAACGAGAGTGTTTTCTGGAACATTCTGTAGCATTCCATAATGCCGCTGATTTGGTCGTACTGTGGAGAAAACAATGTCTCCACGATTAACTTTACGGCGGGCGCGGCTGGGCAGTTTTTCCCTGCCCGGAACAATGCGGTTAAATGTTTCGATTCGATTCTCCGTGATGCTTCCTGTGTCGAGATAGTTCACAAATGGCCATTCTTCCCTAACCGAGTATGTGGCTGCGTTCATCACTATGCACTCGCCAAGATTGACCATTTTCCATTCGCACCTATTGGTTGGCGGTTCTTTGAAGGCTATACTCTGACACTTGATCTCTCGATAATTCTGCTCCGGCAAGGGTTTAACCACGCGCATCGACTCCCTCCAATTTTACTTGGATGAAGTCACTCAGTTCCTTCGCCTCCGCGAACTGCTCTGCCAGAGTTTCCTTTAATTCCAAGAACCGCTTCTCAAACGGCACACCGTCATCTTCAGCCGCAGCCGCGCTGACATAACGGCCCGGCGTGAGGATATGGTCATGTTCCCTGATCTCCTCAAGCGAGACGGCTTTGCAAAAGCCTGGTTTGTCCTCGTAGGAGCTAGCGGACGTAGTACTACGCCAAGTGCGGTAGACATCGGAAATGCGGGCGATATCCTCGTCGGAAAGTTCTTTCCGGGTCCGGTCGACCATGTGCCCAAACTTGCGCGCGTCGATGAACAGCGTCTCTCCGAGGCGGCTGCGGAAGTTCCCGCCGGGATTCTTGTTGCGAGTCAGAAACCAGAGGCAGGCGGGAATCTGCGTCGAATAGAAAAGCTGTCCCGGCAGAGCGATCATGCAGTCCAAGACATCTGCCTCAACCAGAGCCCGCCGTATATCGCCTTCTCCGGAAGTGGTTGTGGACATGGAGCCGTTGGCGAGAACCACACCCGCCGTCCCGTTCGGGGCAAGGTGATGATGGATGTGCTGAAGCCAGGCGAAATTGGCGTTGCGCGCGGGCGGTGTGCCGAAAGTCCAACGGGCATCCTCACTAAGCTGATTGCCGCCCCACGCTTTGACATTGAACGGTGGGTTGGCGAGAATAAAGTCCGCTTTGAGATCGGGCAGTTCGTCTTTTAGGAAACTGCCCTCGTTGTTCCAGCGGATGTCGGCGTCAATCCCGCGCACCGCAAGGTTCATCTTCGCGAGCCGCCAGGTCGTGTTGTTGCTCTCCTGTCCGTAGATCGCGATATCGCCGATGCGACCGCCATGCTCCTCGACAAATTTCTCCGACTGCACGAACATGCCGCCGGAACCGCAGCACGGATCGTAGATCCGGCCCTTATAGGGTTCCAGCATTTCCACAAGCAGTCGCACGACCGAGCGCGGCGTGTAGAATTCGCCGCCGCCTTTCCCTTCGACGCCGGCGAAGCGTCCGAGAAAATATTCATAGACGCGCCCAAGGATGTCACGGGAGCGATTGGCATCCTCGGCCATGCCAATCGTGCTTACAAGGTCTATCAGTTCGCCGAGCATGACCTTGTTGAGCGCGGGGCGGGAATAGTCTTTTGGCAACACGCCCTTGAGCGAAGCGTTTCTGGCTTCGATTGCCAGCATTGCGGCATCGATGTCTTTGCCGATGCTTGGCTGCTTGGCCCTGTCTCGGAGGTGCGACCACCGGGCTTTTTTCGGAACCCAGAAGACGTTCTCGGCGAGATACTCGTCCGGGTCTTCCGCGTCGGAGTCTTTGCTCTCAAGCAGCGCAGACCGCTTGGCCTCGAAAGCGTCGGAGATGTATTTGAGGAAGATCAGACCGAGGGCGACATGTTTGTAGCCAGACGGCTCCATGTTGCCGCGCATCGTGTCCGCCGCCTTCCAGAGAGTGTCTTCGAAACCGAGATCGGTCCCGTTATTGTTCGTACGCTTCGCCATAATATTCTTCATATTCCCACCACCGGTTCTGCATTTATGTCATCACCATGTGGGATGCTGCAGTCGGCTTGCCGCGACATTTTAACAGCATGCTTAGGCTTGTGTCCAAGAGAGAATTTTTGAGAGTTATGTGGCATAATCTGCACGGATGCGGCTAACCGTCAAAAAGAAAGTCCTCTATGAAGACCTGTCGTTGCTTCCGAAAAGGTAGCCCAAGATCAACGTAACGACACTTAGTAATCCTGCAAAAATCCGCTCAAAAGTCACCCCTGAGCCTTCTGTCGATGGATAAATATATGCTATCAGCAAAAACGCAAAACATGCGACTAAAGCCAAGCCGGAGATGTTCCCTGGTTTTTCCTTGCGACCACCAAACAGTCGCCCAAGCCAGCCCAATTCGCTTTTGAAGGTTTCCTGTTCATGTGTCAGTTGATTCAATTCTGAATTAGCATTGTGGTCCTGAAAATCGGAAAAATTCACAGGTGCGCTTTTTATTGCGTCTAAAGAGACTTTTTCATCTTCCTTGCTCACGCACCAGCGCCTTTATTCGCAATCGCAACAAAATGCGACCTAATCTCGTCATTCAAGATATAATCATCGCCGCGTTTTCGGGCATTAAACCATGGCGTTTTGCGCGCATGTGTAAGCTTGGAAAGATGAATTCCGGTATAACCTTTATAACGGTCCCAGACTCTGTCGAAAACCTCATAAAAATCTTTGTCACTCTTTGCCACCATCAGAGATCTTTTTTCTCCTGTTTGGGGATCAATGTCGGTTGCATATACAGCAATGGGTTTCCGTCCAATCCACTTAAATTCATGATACAAAGAAGACAGAACGGGGCCATAAGGCCACGCTTCATAAAGCTCTCCAACCACTGGTTCGCCGCGGATGGCCAAATACCATCCATGCAAGCAGTAAACCAGCTTTTGGATTTTGAGTTGATCAATGTCATTAACGCCATCAGCTTTAGCTGAACTCAAAAAAGCATTAGCAACCCAAGTTGGCTTGTACGGCATCACCACCACCCGGCGGCTGCAGCCTGCATTTGTCTGTTCAGTCCTCTTGGCATTAAAAATTCTCCCAAAATTAAGTGTGCTAACATCTATATTGCATATAACTTTGCGATATATGATGCAATAGTCC
>JAPORU010000181.1 GCA_026710045.1 Aestuariivita sp.
TAAGCTCTCCACGCTCTCCGACACCTTCGCGCCGGCCCGGACAATCCAGAGAGGCCAAGCGGATCGCGGATCGCTTCGCGGTCCACTATACGCCGAAACACGGCTCCTGGCTCAATATCGCCGAAATCGAGATCAATGTCCTGTCTCGTCAATGCCTCGCGCGACGCATTCCCGACCGGGAGACATTGACGCGGGAGGTGCGTGCATGGCAGGATCAGCGCAACGCCGACACAAAACCCGTCGACTGGCGGTTCACAGCCGACGACGCCCGCATCAAACTGAAATCCCTCTATCCATCAATTCAATAATGTTGGTATACTAGTGACCCGCACCATTGTCCATGATGCTTCATGCCTGATTGATCTCCGTAAGGGAGGTCTGCTTGGTGTCATTTGCGATCTGTCATGGCGACTCGTGATTCCGTTGCCCGTGCGCGCTGGCGAAGTGCTTGATCTTTCAGAGGCCGAATGGCAGGTACTTGACGCGGCAGATATGATTACGCACGACCTGACACCGGAAGAGGTCGGTCAGGCGTTGATGGTGAAGAAGCGTCATGCGGATCTCTCTGTGAACGATTGCTTTTGCCTCGTCACGGCAAGGGTTTATATCGGCGTTCTACTCACAGGCGACGCTCTTTTGCGCAAGGTTGCCACAGAAAGCGGACTGCGGGTACATGGCGTACTCTGGTTGGTCGATGAGCTTGAAGCCGCGGAAGTGTGCAGCAAGTTACTTCTCAGTCGGGCACTCAAAGTGTGGCAGTCGGACGATACGGTGTTCTTGCCTCCATCGGAAATCAGAGCCCGGATTGAGCGTCTGGTGGTTGGTGGATCTGCTTATGTATCTGAAGATGATGCAGATCGTCTGGGTGATTGAGTATGCAACTGAGGAATAGGGGTGTGATTGGCATATTACAGCTTTTTTGACCCTACCTTCTCTTTGGTTGTGTTTGACCCGATCCCCAGCCACCTGTCTACGGGATTCCATTATCGATCACAAGAAAATGAGAAACTCTGGAATGGATTCTCTAGTCGGCCTCATCAATACGTTGTGATGCGGCTTCTCTCACATCAAGAACCCGTTGTCGCTCAAGCATTTCGGCTTCGCGAACCTGTCCGGCTTCGATAAACTTGATTAATTCTTTCCACGTTTGGACACTGCGACGACGAACATGCTGGCTTGACAGACCGAGGCGGGTGTACCGGGCCGTCTGGCGCGCCAGTTGAAACACGACCTGGTTGATTCTCTCATTTTGTGAGGCGGAAACCAACGCTTCGTTCATACGCGAACTGACTTTGGCGTGGACGCTGAGTGAATTCTCGGAACCGAGGTTCTTTTCCAGGCGGTTGCACCCATCACGCAAGATGGCAAGACATTTTTCGTTTTTGGATTTCGCGGCGCATCCAGCGGCAAATCCAAGAAGGATTGAGCGCAACTCGAAAACATGATTGACTTCATCAATCGTTAAACGTGTGACCCGTGCACCTTGACGCGGAATGATTTCAATCAGTCCTTCTTTTTCCAAGATCCGAAGCGCCTCGCGGACGGGTCCGCGGCTGACGCCGAAATTTTCCGAAAGGCTCTGCTCGGTGATGGCCTGGCCCGGAGGCAATTGTTCTTCAACAATTGCCTGAGAAACCTGAAACGCTACCTGTTCCGCTAAAGACATCGTTCTCCGAGGAGTCGACCTTCCCAGAATCCCTGATACCTGAGATCGGCTGTTACCGAACAAAGAATTCGCTTCCAGCATTCATATCCGCCTAAGACTACATTTGCATTGTCGACAATATACCACTGACACGCCTTTGGCAAGCGTAACACATGAGAAATGAGCGACCGGGAATGGACGTTCGGCGGTACTTTGGGAATATACTATTGTTGACAATGTGTAAGTTGACAAAATATAGAAGCATAGATCGCAGCGCCGCTCACCGATGTACTCCGATTACTCCGATTATAACAGGGACTTCTTGAATGACCATTAAAGACTTCAAAGGCGCCATGCCGGCGTTGATCACGCCATTCGACACGGACGGAAACATCGACGTTAAAAAGTTTAATCGATTTCTCGATTGGCTGGTTCCTCAAGTGAACGGTCTCTATATTGTTGGTTCATACGGCTCCGGTCCGATTATGTCGGTCGACCAGCGTAAGCGGGTGATTGACGTCGTCACTGAAAGAGTTGACAGGCGCATTCCGATCATCGCACATGCCGGCGATCCGGATACACTCACGTCCATTGCTCTTGCCAAGTTCGCAGAAGCACGGGAGGTTGATGCCGTTGCATCGCTGACACCTTATTACTACCTTCATGGTGAAAGCGAAGTGAATAATCACTTCCATCGTCTGATTGATGCTGTCGAGACGCCGGTTTATCTCTACAACAATCCGAAATATACAAATTTCTGCGTGACTCCTGAGCAGGTGCGAGCCTTGGCCGATTACGGCCTTAAGGGAATTAAGGACAGCTCCGCTTCAATACAACTTTTTTTCGACTTGGTTGCCGCAACGCGTGACTTTGAAAACTTCAATGTACTTGTCGGTTCACAAACCATTCTGCTTCCCGCCCTTGTGGGCGGAGGCACCGGTTGTGTTTCGGGATTATCAAACTTGTACCCCAAAGTGGTGAACGGTATTTTTGATGCGGCCAACGGCGGCGATTATGACGGAGCTTTAAAACTCCAGCGCGAAGCCAATAAATTGCGCAAGTTGACGGGTTCCGGCATTCCGGTTCCATTTTACCACGCGGCCCTGCGGGCTCGTGGAATTGACATCGGTCATCCAAAGGTTCCTTTCCTTCCAAAGACAGCTGTGGAAGAAACAGAAATACACAAAGCCCTGTCGAACTATAAACACTTCGAATAAGTCACGTGAACTTCGGTGCAGTGAGGGTTCCACATATTATATTGCATCTCGGTGGGGACACGACACTGAGATGGTCACTGTTTTTGAGTGAAAACACGCAGGTTGGTTTGCTTCTTTCGTTTTGATGGTCTGGGTGTCGCGTTTCAGAGTGGAATAGGCAGATCGGACGCGAACTTCGCAAAGACCTCGCCCACGTCAGAGTGTCAGAGCGTGAGGGTGATTGATTTGGACTGAAGATATTCCCAAATGCCCAGTGACCCTCCCTCGCGGCCATAACCACTCGACTTGATCCCACCGAAGGGAACTTCTGTCATCGCCGGAGAGAATGAATTTATTGTTACCATTCCGCATTTTAGCCCATCGGCGATCTTATGAGCCGAGCGCAGAGACGCTGTGAAGGCATACGCATGTAAGCCGAACTCGGTATTGTTGGCAATCTCAATCGCTTCTTCCAATGACTCGACTGTACGGATCGCGGCAATCGGTCCAAATATCTCTTCCTGCATCAGGCGTGCCGTGTCCGGTACGTCAACAAGCACAGTGGGCGCATAAAAATATCCTTCGTCCATTCCCTCTGGTATTTTTCCACCGGTTGCCAGCGTTGCTCCCTGTGCCATGGCGTCATTAACCAATTTAGCAATCGCGTTACGGCGTTTTTCGGTTGCGAGAGGACCAACGTCCGCTCCATCCTCGCATCCATTTGCAACTTTCAGAGCTTCGGTCGTTTTGGTAAATTCCCTGATATATTCGTCAGCAACAGTCTTCATAACAAGGAACCGGCTGGGTGAGATACATACCTGTCCACAGTTACGAAACTTGGCCTGCGCCGACATTTTGGCGACGTGAGCAACATCAACATCATCCATAACAATCACTGGTGTATGGCCACCCAACTCCATTGTCACCTTTTTTAAGGTCTGTGCGGCGGCGGCGGCAATCGTTTTGCCGACGGGTACTGAACCAGTGAAGCTCACTTTGCGTACACGCGCATCCTCCATGATCGTATTTGAGATCGCGTCTGCATTGCCACTCAGTAACGAAACTGTGCCCGCAGGGAGTCCGGCATTTTCGCAACACTCGATTAACACCTTCGTTGCACCGGGAGCCTCGCTCGCACCTTTCACGATGACTGCGCATCCGGCTGCGAGTGCCGGTGCAATTTTGCGCGCGGCCAATGCAACCGGAAAGTTCCAAGGTGAAAACGCGGCAACGATGCCGACGGGCTCGTACTTGACAAAATGCTGGGTGTCCGGAAGTCTGCTTTCAACAATCTGACCAAGAATGCGACGGGTTTCGTCAGCGAACCAATCGAATTGTTCGGCGCTTCCCCTGACTTCACCCATGGCTTGATCGGTCGGCTTTCCGATTTCGAGCGTAATCAACTCGGCAATCTCTGTGACACGATCCCGCATGTTCTGCGCAATCTTCCGTAGAATGTCACTCCGCTCCCAGGGAGAGGTTGATTCCCAAAGCGGCATAACCGCCTCCGCGGCGTCAATTGCGCGCTTTATATCCTCGGATGTCGCGGACGCAGCAACCCCGATTTTTTGCCCCGTTGCCGGATTGTTTATGGGGAACGTATTCCCTCCTGATGCAGGTTGCCAATCGCCTGCAATCAACAGTTCATGGTTCGCGAACATCGTTCTTCCTTGAAAAAATTGAGTTTCCGGGCAACTTCGGCCCACCTTATCCTTGTAGACAGTGCTACAAAAATACGAATGTTCAAATGCAACGTGGTGAACATATCACGTCTTGATTGTTGCTGTACGTTTCTTCAATCTTTCGGATAATAACGGCAGAATCTTCAAGCAGTCAGCAACAACACCCAAATGTGCAACTGTAAATATTTCAGCTTCAGGATCATTGTTCACCGCGACGATAACTTTGGAATTCGCACATCCGGCAAGATGATGGGATGCACCGGAAATTCCGATGGCCAGATAGAGCTGCGGAGCAACGGTTCGTCCCGATAAACCGACTTGCAAGTCCGGTGCACACCAACCAAGGTCGCATGCAACCCGGGTGGCTCCGACGGCGCCGCCCAGGCTTGCTGCAATATCACGTAAGGTGTCGAAACCACTGGCACCTCCCACTCCACGTCCTCCGGCAACAATGACGTCAGCATTCTCAAGCCTTTCAAAGCGACTGTCGATTTCCGTTCGCTTTATGGTTGTCAGTTGAGACGCAGTCGGCGGGGTTCTTGCTGTTCGCTGTTCAACCGTTGTGGATCTTGGCTCATTCTTCGTCGCCGGTTCGAACGATTTTGGCGCAATTGTTGCCACTACGGGCGTCGTGGAAAAAGTAACGACCTCCATTATTTTCCCACCGTAGCACGGCCGTCTCCAGGCAATATCGGTATCGTCTGTTTCAATGCCAGAGACCAACGTTACCGCAGCGCCGTCAAGTCTTGACGCTAGACGAGGTGCGATTTCGTGGCATGGCAGACTCTGTGGAATGAGAATGGTCTTGGGAGACATTTCCTCTGCGATGACCTGCACATTCAACAACAAGGAATCCATGTTGAAGTTGGCCAACACAGGATCGTCTATGTACAGCAATCGGTCGGCCCCACACTGGGTGATTCGATTTTGTATTGTCTTCGATAGTCGGTGTCCGAGGATCAAGACTGTAACGGTCCCGCCCTCTTTAGCCGCAATTTGGCGGGCCGCTGTAATGACTTCCAGTGTCGGTATCACAAACGTATCATGCGACATGTCCGAGACAACTAAAACGCCCGCCTGCATCAAATCAAACCTTCGCTTTCCAATCTCTTGACAAGCTGTGTTACGATTTCCTCATCGTCGGCCCCTTCGATAAATTCGCAGTCGACCGTGGTCGTGGGTCGGTAACGCCGAACCACCCTCTGCAGTGGAACGACCGCGCTCGGATCAAGACCGATGTCGTCCAGCGTTAATGATCGGATTGGTTTTCGATTGGATCGCATAAGGTCTCGTAAGGATGCCGTCCGAACCGTGCCTATTTCGTGAGAGACAGTGATCAGTCCCGGTGGAATCAATGCGACATCCTCAGTCGTCATGCCAACGGAACGTGTAACATATATTCGGTCTTTCTGGCGTTTGACCGATCCGGCTAAGGTGATTATTGGCCAGCCAAGTTTTTCGCCAACGAGCGGACCAACAAGGCCTGCGTCGGAATCGGCAGATTGCCGACCTGTGAGAACAATATCTACCTTTGTCAAGGTTTGAATTGCGGTTGCGAGAATGTGTGATGTGGCTGCTGCATCCAGTTCGTGAAGGTTTGCTTGGTGAATGACGATCGCTTCGTCCGCGCCAAGAGCAAGAACCTGTCGAAGGGTCTTCTGATGCGCAGCCCCTCCGACGCATATTGCCGTGATTTTAACGTCATTGCTGGCGGGTTCTTCATCCCGAAGACGCAGGGCGGCCTCAAGAGCCTGACTGTCATACGGGCTGATAACCGGCGACGCCTCCGTTGCCACCCGAACGGAATTGTCTTCGGGCACCACTTCAAAAAGCACGGCCGGCAAGTCAGGATCAGGCACCAATTTTATGCAGACAACGATGTGCACGTGGCCTTACTGCTCAATTGAAATGTCAACGGGGATTATTCCGTCAAAGTGTTTTCGCTGAAAATTCCATTCAACGGTCGGTTGCTGTCTCCCTGCCTCATCAGTTCCCCGAGACATTAGTGTATAATCTCCCGGTTCTGAAACATCCCAGGGAAGCGAAAATCGCCTCCAAAGAAAGCGGTCCCCATGTTCCTCAACATGAGCGGGCTGCCAGTTCTGGCCTCCATCAGTTGATACTTCGACGGTCTTGACGGCACCATACCCACTCCAGGCGAGACCACGAATGACATATTGACCCGGTGATAGAGGCGAGTCGGTATCCCTTGGATCCGTAATGAGGGTTTTTACGCCGATCGCCGTCATGGGTTTTTTGTCCGGATCATCGGGTGAACGACCGGAGACAAAATAGTGTGTTTGATGATAGCAATCGGGCATATGATCCATTAACTCGATCGTATTGATCCATTTGACCCACCAATTTCCCGCCCAACCCGGAACAATCAACCGCAGCGGCGCACCATGTATGTGAGTCAACCACTCTCCGTTGTGGGCCCACGCAAGAATAGTATCCGGCTCCATGGCCTTTTCAATCGGTAACCCCTTATCATAGTTAATAATTCCCGGGTCATAGACTTCAAAGTCCGATCTTCCTACTGAAAGATACTGTACCGTTGGATCGGGTCGACCTTCATCGAACCCCTCGAATCGCACAGCGACGGCGTCCTCTCGGATCTCAACCCTTTCCAATACATCGCGCAACCGAACGCCGGTCCATTCTCCGGCGGAAACAAATCCTGTGGACGGATTCAACTCGGCGATGCTGCTGTAGTCAAAGTCAGCCTGATCGGCCATGCCGCGCCATTCATTTCCCTTGCCAGGCTGTAGTTCGTAGCTTGGTTTTTGGAGATTGCCTCCTTTCTTACGCGCGGCAAGATAGTCCCAATAATCTGTATCGTTTCCCGCACACTCTGCGATTGCCCGGACCGTATGACCGGGCATTCGGCGTAAATCGTTAACCGTGAATCGACTGGGATTCTTTACCTTGCCAATAATCTCAAAGTCATAGTCATCCGGATGGATCGGTTCCGGCACCTGAAGTTGAGCGATCACATAGGTGGCATCGGTTGGCGTAATTAAACCTTCGTGCTCCCAAAAGGGGCACCGGGCATGTATGACCCGTCCATCCTTATCTTCACTTGTCGAGGCTGTGTGCCGTTTGCGATCCGGCCAACCCATATACCAGTCACCCTCGATTTCTTGACGCGGCACTGTTTTCTCCCGATTGCAAGAGTCCTTACTGCGCGCATACGCGCGCCCTATTGTTATCATTCTTATTGTTAAATGTATTGTTGTCAACAAACAAGAGATTCTTGTGCGTGATTTCCTCCCTATATTTCTCACTCAGAATCGCATTTTGTCATGAAACACTGTTCTCGATTTTGAGTACTGATCTTCAAAGATGTGCGTTGAAGGCGATCGTGGTCTCTTTTGTCGTTCATAAGATGCGCCGGGACGGGCTCAACATGCATCCGCAGCCCTTGGTGCTGGATGCGGCGGAGCAGAACCGGATGAGCGCCCAGCTCGACTGGCTGATGCGGATTATCTCGCCGTCGCCCGCATGGCGAGAGACCTTCCGCAACCAGGTCGCGTTCCTGCGGGATGCGAAGGTGACCGTGATGGTGCGCGGCCCGACAAGACGCCTATGAGCGAGGGATGTAAGCAGACGACGGCCCGGCCCGGCTGCACCCATTCACACCGTCTGCACCGGAATGGCTGACGGGGTCCGCGCCGGGATACGTGTCACGGAAGATCCCGGTGCGGATCGTGTGTGACGTCGTCAGAAGGCCACGCCGGCATGGGCGCCGACAAACACCACCTCGGAGCCTCCGCTTGTGACTGCGGACCCGCCATGCGTGCCGGCCAGACCCCGGGGATGTCCCGCGGTGTTCTTGATGGAGGACAGGCGGTTGCCCCAGGAGCCGTCCTGGCGGGTGATCGTCAAGCCCGGCCAGATAAGCTCCGTCTCTCCCGCGGCGGATCCGTCCGCGTTTATCCGGGTGGTTTTCAGGATCAGGCGTACATCGGAATTCGTTTCCGAGAAGGGCATGGTCTGGCCGTCGGCGAAGACAAAAATGCCGTCAAAGGCACCGGCATTAATCTCCCCCGACAGCGTCCCGGCGACAAAGTCCGCGCGCATCGCAAGATCCCCGACATACTCTCCCATCTCGGTCGCGCCGTCATATGCGGTATCTGATCCATAGGATTGCGCGTAGATTCCACCGGCGCGGCCGCGGTAGCGGGCGGTTCCCTGGTCAGGGAGGACTATATCACCTGACAGTTCCGGACCGTCCACTGCTGCGCCGATCTCGACGCCGTTGGCCCGGCTGTTCGGCCAGTCACCTGTGACATGCAGCCAGTAGCCACCGCCGACCCAGTCCCCGAAGTCGTCTGGATCATAGTCGATCAGGCCCGAAGCTGCGGTGATGTGGGTGGTGCTGTAATCGAGCAGGATCGCTTCCTCCGCGGTGCGTCCAGTTAGCGATACGACTGGGATGGCCTCGACTTGATGGTCATCGGAATTCAGGACGGTCCGGCTGCCGTCGGTGCGGATGATCGTGATCTCAAAAGTGCCGTCCGGTCGTCGGGTGATATTGGTCGCGCGGACACGGGCGATGTTGACTCCGTAGGACTGGGTGACGCTGCCGAAGATGGGATTGGAGACGGTGGTCGACTGGCTGGTCGTGAGCAGGGTATCGGTTGCGGCGGTTAGGGCGTGCTCAACGGTTCCCTCGACCGTTTGACGCGGATCCCCCCCCCACCGGAGCTACCGCCGCAGCCGACGAGGGTCATTAGGGCAAGGAGGGTTAGCGGGGCGAGCCGTATGGCGGCTGTCGTGATCAATATGCGTTTCATGATCATATATCCTCTGATTGCTAAATCGTGACGTACGGTACATAGCGCTCCGGTGCCGTGTGTTCAACCTCAGAACGTGATACCCGGTGCAACCGAGGGCCGGATGGGACCGGGAATTCCGGAGGGACTGGTCTGGAACGGGACAGCGACGGTTCGAGGACGGTCCTGTGCTCCAGGTTGATCCGAGCGTGGAGAGCGATCCAGGAACCAGCGCCGTAGCCGTCCGCCGTCTCTGCCGGTCAGGATGTGCGGGATGGGTATGAATGGCGCGTTATGCGGTCACGAGGGCCTTGATGGCGTCCTGTGTCCGGTTTTACAGCCGTCGTTTTGCGGTGGCAAAGCCGTCGTGCGGGCGTCGGTTCGTCAGGATCACGGTCATTGCGAGGGTGTTCAGGCTCGCGCGATTGGCCGGGCCGTTCCCGGTGCGTATTGGGCATGTATCTTCCCCGAAGAAGATGTCAAAGAACATATCCTCGGGGCGATGATTTCGATTTTCCACACGCCCATGCCCGCGGTTATATCGGAGCTGATCCTCGGGTGAGGCGGTGTCCGCGTCGAGGGAGGTGATGATGGAGGCGGTGTCGGTGTCGGTGGGCGGGTCTGCTTTGTGTTCTTTTTCGGTCACTTTGGGATCGGGCTTCAACGGTTCATGATAGCGGATGATCCGGGCAATCTGTCGGAGGCCGGGATAGGTGATGAGGCCGGCCGGGGGTGTGAAGACATCAATGGCGCGTAGGCGCACATGCAACAGACAGACACGTGTTGTCAATAAAAAAGTGGTAAAGAACAGCGTGGGATTGTTTTGCCTGATTATCTCTTTGGTTGATGGATCCAACACGGACGATTAGATTGATCCGATGATCAATAACCTCGATATCTAAACCCTGACCGATGCGGTCTTTGATATGCTCAATCGATGACAGTCACTGGGTCCAGAAAGGACCCCTTCTAGGATGTTGATCCAGGGGCGGAAAAGGCTTAAGATACGGGGATGGATGAACAGCAGATCGCGATCGCCGAGCTCAAAGGCAACATGAACGCGATGTGCGCGGAGAACAACGCCATGGAATCTCGGATCGATGTAAGTCTCGCCCAGATTCGGACCGATATGGAGCGGCGCGATAAAGAGACCATCCAGCGCGAAAAGGAAAATCAGCGTTGGGTCGTCGGGCTGGTCTTGGCTTGCACCGCGATTGTCGTGGGCGCCGTCGCCCTCCTCTAAGTCCGCGTGGCCCCACTCTTTGGATCGTCTTGAACGATCTTAAGACGGCTTGAAAGAATGCGCCGAAATTTTTCAAATCGTCCGTTCAACTCTGAAGTGCACCACGGCGGATATAGTGGTTTGAGGATTCCGGTTCATGGATGTTGTGTTAGGGTCAGGAGGCGGTAAGA
>JAPORU010000064.1 GCA_026710045.1 Aestuariivita sp.
CGCCATCGAGGCGCGGGAGAGGCCCGAGCGGAAGCCGAAGCCCGAAACGAAGCCGAAGCGCGGACGCGGGCGTCCCCGCAAGGGAGAGGTGGTTGAGAGACCGGAGCGCCGGCTCGAGCGACAGCGGGACATGGGCCTCGACGAGATGATCGGCGACCTGCCGAAGGCCTGCGCCGTTGGGAGCAAGCGGAACGCGAAGGGACGCCGCGGGTCATGGACCGGATACAAGCTGCACATCGACGCCGCCGACGGCGAGGTTCCCGTCAGCTGTCTTTTAACCTCCGCCTCTCTGCACGACAGTCAGGCGGCAATCCCCCTGGCCAAGATGACCGGCGGGCGCGTCACGTATCTCCACGAGCTGATGGATTCCGCCTATGACGCGCCCGAGATCCATCGGCACGGCGAGCAAAGCGGCCACGTTCCGATCATTGACGTCAATCCCCGCCGCGACAAGGCGTTAAAGGAGATCAAGGAGATGGAGCCCAGGGCGCGGGCCAATGTCAACATCCCGGACCCGAAGGCGATCCGGTACAGCAACCGGTCCACGGTTGAGCGGGTCAACGCGCGGCTGAAGGACGAGTTTGGCGGTCGCCACGTTCGCGTCCGGGGCCACGCGAAGGTCTTCGCGCACATCATGTTCGGCATTTTGGTCCTGGCGATCGACCAGTTGCAGCGCTACATGCTGTAACCTTCCCATTTTCCACCGTTTTCGGCGTCTGGACACCGGGCGCCGGTGAAGCATGTCCGGAATCCGGCGAACCGGGCCGAATTCGGGCCCGAATTGCCTGAAATCAGGCGAACCGCATGAAAAATCGCTAAAACCGGCCTCAGACCCTTGAATTTGCCTTTCCACTGCCGCATTCGACATGGCAAATGCTGTTTTTGCCGCCATGATCGCCGTTAATTTTGCAAGAGGCTCTACCTAATCGTTATTAATTGCCGACAGTGGTTGTTCGGCTTAAAGTCATGCAAACGGAAAGACTTCATATGTCCTCCCATTCCAACATCCTTTTCATTCTTGGCGAGAGTCATGCTCCCGATCTTCTTTCGGTACTCGGGCACCCGGTGATCCGTACGCCGAACCTTGATCGTCTGGCGACCGGTCACTTTCCACATGAAAGCGGTACTGGGACAGTTCCATGGCATATGACGGTCGCCATGATAGCTGGATGCGTAAATTGTGGGAAAACGGCTACCGCACCGCAGGAATAGGTAAGATGCATTTCAGTTCCGATGACGATGACACAGGTTTTGGTGCAGCAGTGTAAACCATGCATATAGCAGGGGGACCGGCGACCTTGTCAGCGCACTGAGGCAAGAGGGCCGGAACCTATACTTGTGGGACGAACTTAGGAGTCTGATCCGCAGGTTCGTGTTTCCGGACTGGGAGACGCTCTACAGGGCCCTTGCCGGGGAAGTCGAGTTCGTCCTTGTCCGAGACGGGCCGTGGAGGCAAAGGCGCCTGCGCGCATCGTCGCCCGTTTCAACCCTCAACCCCGCCAAAACCGTTCAAAACCGCCCCGGGCAGCCGCTCCGGACAGTCGCCCATGCGCGCCTGAAACCCGCAAAACGCCATGTCGACTGAAAAAAGGCTCAAATGCCGCTAGCGGGAATTGCTGCAGAGATCGATGCAACTGTTTACTTGATATTGGAAATGTTTAGACTATATGATTCTGCTGGATCGGTTGTCCATTAATTAAATGATCCGCAGCTTCACGTTTGTTTTGGAAAGTGTATTGGGCGCACATTATCGAAGCTTAATATTGTCGATTTATTGTAAATCCCCCTTCAGTCGCGCGATTAAAAACTGCTATTGCACGAACAGCCTGAGCTTCTGACAGCGGTTTGTGGCGAATGCGGATGGCGGCCTCAATGATGCCGCTTTCAACCGGTGTGATCCGCATTGACGTATCGCGAATCCAGACTCTGAGAGCTTTCCAGCCGACTGAGCCGATCTCGACAACCCTTACCTGAGCTTGAATTCCATTGATCATTTTCTGATCACGCTTACCCTCGGCATCGCGCATGCATATTTCCTCAATTCCAACAAGAATGTCACTTAAATCACTTCGCAGGTCGATTTCAAACTTCAGTGCAGCGTCCGCACAAGCCTTCTTCTTTGCCCATTCCGTAGGGTTGCTACCACCGATCATGGGCGTGAGAAGATGCATGTGCATGACCTCTGCGCATTGATCAAGGGCGTCTACGAGAGATTCAGGAATTTCCTGCGAGGACCATATGCTCTGCAGATCAATGGATCGCCGATCTTCTCGTAGGTCATGCACAAGTTTTGCGATCGCATAACAGACCGTGTTGGCACGCAGACCACCTGTGTACCAAGAACCAGCTGCATCGGACACAATCCGCTCGGTTTTTCGGAAGATAAGGAGCTTCGTTACGGCGTTCCGGAACCACTCTTCGGAAAATGCAGTTTCCTTCTTGGCCCATTCCTTTCCGATTTGATGCGCAAAATGAGCAAAATTTTTCTGCGCACCCAAACTCACGATTTCTGGGTGGAGCCGCCATGTCATCTCCGCCTTTGCAAGATCTATTTTAGTGAAGAGTTGCGAACGAGGATGTTCTAGGTCAAATTTTCGCCTTTGCGCCGACGTGAGTTTTGATCGCCTGTCTGCGAACTGTCCACGGGCACGCTCATAAAACCATCTGCTTTGGGTGAACTGACCGGCTTTTGCAGGAGCAAAAATGCGCCGTGAGATTTCTTCCATCCTGATATGGAATGGATGGTTTGAAAAGAAGTCAGCTGCAGCAATCCTATTTTGACTATTGGCGTATCTCGAAATATCCGGGACAATCTTCTCAGCACTATGGGAATCCACGATTGACAGTTTCATTTGAACGAAGGTCTTCGATAAATCCTTCCCTAATTGCGAAGCCGCATGGATCGAGGCACTAGTCTGGCCACCATTGACGATTTGCAGATTCTTGATCGTGGTCATTGTGGAAACGCCGTTGCTATGCTCAATTTCCACAGCCTCAGCTGTTGCCGTAATCCCATTGTTGTAGGCAAAAAACATTGTCGGCTCTTCATCAATCGTTTTTCGAATGCCCTTGTTGACGTTACCCCGAGCTTGGAGGAAGACCCGCACATTCTGTTCAAGCAGACGCGCCTGCCAACGCTCATATATAGATGCAAGGACCGTACCGGGGATGGCGGCAAGGTAGGCGTTATATGGCGAGTCCGGCATGTGTGCGGGCAGTACCGCGAGTGCGCCGCCATGCTGATTAAGATCAACAATAATCTCCTCGCGACCTAAGGCCGACGTTTCAATTTGTGCCAGCCTATTGATGTCCCATACGCTGTAGCTGACGGATCGACCTTGGAACTCAGTCATCTCATGGCCATCGACACGACTACTAAGTTTCCTGTCAGTTATTAGCAACAAACTGATTTTTCTTATCGCTGGCCATTTTGCAGCAATCATCTCTGATAACTCGAAGCCGGGAGAAGTTTCTTCCAACCTGTTTCGCCAACCCTCGTCTAAGGCAGCTTCGAGAAACCGAAGTGGGCGCTTGAATAGATTTTCCAACTCTGTTCCCGTCAATGTGGGCGCATCAATAGCGTCCGCATGGTTCACGACAAATAAGGTGAGTTGCCTACTTTGCTTTGGATCGCCTCCCCAACCATCAACTCGGATTCCTGATTGGGATGATCCACGATGATGAAAATACTCAAGGAGGTCAACTTCTCCAGAACCGGTTATTGTGTCACTTATCCGCCAAAAGAAGGCTTCTTCCATTGACAGTCCATTTGATTCCGAAAGGAGGCGAACGTCTTCGCTTAGCGTCAATATAAATTCATTTATTTCAGACATTTTGATACCCGCCTGAAGTCAGGATATCCGCTAAAGCTTGCTGATCAATACTGAACGGATTCAACTTTTCCAACGGAAGATTATAACTGACTTTAATCGGTCCATCCGGCATCAAACTCGGCACAATTCTTGGAAAGCAACCTTTGACCTCAAATGCATCCATCGATAAATGCCGCACCACAAGTTCATAATCATGCAATATATCGTATTTAGCATCCTCCAAGCCTTGGTCTAGTAAACGTATCAATTGTGGCGCCTTGCTGATCACTTCATTTCGCACTTCGGTAGCGAGATCATGCAATGAAAATGCTCCTAGCTCATCTTCGGCACAAGCGGCAAAAGAATGGACGAGAAGCACCAGCCGATTTCCGAGAACGTCTTCAAGTTGATATTCCGATGATATACGGACTTCCGACCGACTTGCCGCTCCTTTGGATTTGCACTCGATACAAGCACCCGCCATCTCGAAATCTTTCGGCGCCCCCTCTGCTCCCCGCCAAGCAGCCACAGCTATATCAATACCAACATTTGGAGAAAGAACATGTAAAATCGTCCATATTTCACCGATAAGCCCCATCTGTGCATCTCGGTTCAACACACTCTTACGCTTGCCTCTCAACAAAGCATGCCATTTCCAAGTGCGCTCAATGAATAACGTCACGGCTTCACGTTCGTTTTCAGCGTTGGCAACCACATCAATAATATCTTCGCTTAGCCTAATAAAAATGTCCGCGTTCTCCTCGCTTTCGAGGATAACCGATGCCAAAAGCTTGTCCTCGTATGACCTCTCACGTTTCTCAACAATCAGGCCTGCCATTTCAGGCAATTTTGTTTTGCTGGCGGACTTCCTGTCATGTACTAAAAAAAGGTTGCGTCTCCCCAAGTGATCCAATCCGCGAAAAAGTTGGAGTGGATGGCATTCTGGAGCAAGCCTACCACTGAATTTTTGATCAGATGGCGGCTTGTCGATGTCGGCCCATGGGTCTTCACTCCTCACGGTCAAGCGCCTCCTCAATCTCTTCATCAACTTCACCTATGTTCTGTTGCCACCATATCCTGTTGACCTGATAGCTGACAGTCATTCCAACCTTCTTCGAGGTCGGAAACCCGATCGTCCATGCAGTAACCGGCGGACCATCATCAAATTCACCGGTGTCCTTATCAATGAGTGCAATCATGTGAACCGCAAGCAGAGGTCGTGTGCGAACTCCGAGATATTCACTGTCAGCAATGTTCTTGGTCCCTTTATCAGCAGCTTCTTTTTTTACTTGCTCTATGCTTTTTCTATGCATTCCTAACCTTACGACTCCTCTGGAGGAAAATCTTCGACTTATTGCGACGACACGACCATTGTCTCTTTCTGCAGGTGTCCGAATTTGCAGGTGAAGTGGAAAGCCCAATCCTTCCCACACAATCCCATTCTTTTTATCACCACCAACAAAAACCACATCCCATTCATTAAGATTCTCATCTTCCCGTTCCTCAATATAGCGAAGCACTGGGCCGCTTTGGGTACTGATCGCGTCAGGGTGGTTTCGGAAGTTTCCGATAAACTCCTTTACCAACTTCGAAGAAACAGAAGGGAAAAGTACGCTCGCTCCGATAATCCTATTCTGATGACCATTCAATGCATCGTAGAGATTTCGAGCTGCACTTCTGTTCAAGTCCGCAGCATCTCCGTTGTCATGGATGATCGTTGTCTCTATCCGGCAGCGAGACAAGCTCACATCCACAATAACCTCCTGCCCACTGCCGGCCTTGTTTCTCGCAGTGATCTCTAGAGCTGAGGGATGACGCTGCACGCGAAGCCCGAAATCACGTGGGCTTGCATCCGACGCTGCCATGTATCGCAAATCCTGCCGTAATTCTTCAGAAGCCTCTGCGATATGGGCATACCAGCGACGTGCCTCATCCTTAATCCAAATGCGGCAGAGATCCTCATAACCCGGTCGGTATCCAAACCAACGCGCCATTTGCATAAGCGTATCGTACGCCTTAGAATTTCGCAGAAAGTAAGAAATCGTCAGACCTTCGAGCGTAAGACCACGAGACAGTGAATATCCACCTACAGCAATAGCCGTTACCTGATGTCTTTCGATATCACTGACTTCTGGGTACTCGATTTTCTCGCCGGACCTGCTGTTCACTTCATATACACCACCGTCCGCGATCTTGGCTGCCACTATTTCCATAGCAGGGAGAACATCTACCCAATCTATTCCGCAATCAGAGAATTCCTCTTCGAACACGCACTTGATGGACGCGATCTCATAATCCTTCTCGGCTTCGCTGACCGAAAGGTTGCAATGCAACTTAAGTGACGGATAAATTTTCTCGCTCATCCTGTTTCGAATCAGGTTCGTCACATCTGTCTGAACGGAAGTAAGATGCGAAACATTTACCAGCATTGAGTGATGCTTGTCACTCTGCCCGCGCAGGTTTCGGATCGCTCCGGTTATTATGAATGCCCTGATCGCCGTCAGCAAACTTTCAGGTAGATCGTAAACTTGCTTACCCTTCGGCATCTTAAGCGGCAAATGCGGTTCGTTGTCCTCTATGTCACGTGTTGGAAGAGATCGGTCATCATCCGGATCGCTTAGAAACACCTTTTCTGCTCCGTAATAATTACCTGGGCGATCAAGAGCGATTAGGAAGTGTTCAGGGAAAAGGTCGCGACCTTCTTCTGGGTCTTGCCGATCAGGATCAATGAAAATGTTTGCGAATGGCGTTGCGGTGAATGCAACATAAGAGCTCTTGCCAAAGAGATTCAACAAGGTCCGGATCTGGCCATTGATTCGAGAAATCGCATCTTGGCCCTTGGCAACGTTAATCGAGGCGTTATCCGCCTCATCATCAATCAACATCATCGGAAAATCTATTGTGCCTCCATCGCGAGAGAGATTGATTGCCTTCAACCAAGTGATAAAATTCCTCAAGATACTTGCATTCTTCTTTATGACAAAAACAATTGGCTCCGTCTGAAGGTTCGCCAATGGAATACGCTGATCTGCTTGAGTTTTCCTGAAGTCCGCCTTTCGAGTAGTCATCGCGCTTGGTTCACGAGAGGAGTTTATCCTGCCAACACCAACCAATCTTTGGTTTTCAGCGACTTCGAGGCGGGAGAGGTTGCTGTTTCGACCGATGAATCCCTCATCTATCCTTTTCTGTGTCTGACTTCTTAGATTCTCATGGATTCCAGCGATTATGATGATGACACGGTAACCGACGTCTGCGGCTTTGCTAACAAGCGCAGTGTAATTACCGGTCTTACCGGCTTGGACATCTCCCATAACCATGCCACGTCGGTCGAACCGCTTGGGTGAACGCGGATCGCCACATAGTCCGATAACTTGGTTTGTCTTTTCATTCATCGCTTCAAGTACCGGTCCCGGCAGGCCCGCACGAGTTTGAAGCTTACGGTATCGCTCCCAATAGAACCATGTTGTCTCCCGCCGCCGGTCCGCATCAAACCACTTCTTGAACCCTGGAGCAATGAGCGTTGCGCCAGCCTCAATCAGTACAGAGTGTGTTGAGCGCATCTCATCAAAAAGCTCGTCAAGATGTGCAGGTGTAACCTCGTCCTTGAGAATCGGTTGATATTTTTTTATCTCCGATTTCAGTTCATCTTCGGTTCGCATATCTTTGATCATGAATTCAGTGACCAATATGCGTAACTGTTCTAAGTCTAAATATTTCATTTTGGTCTTACCTCGTTAATCAATTTCGCTACAATTGGAATGTTGGTTGAAAAAGGCGGAATTTTTTTTATCATAGATTCAATATCCTGACATTCGTTTCCAAATTCTATGAGTTGCTCAATTAGCTGCCGACCGACATCCAAAAGTTCCTGTTCATCTAGCGAATTTTGTTCCATTGCTGAATAGTTGTCAGCCATGTCGTGATAGAGAGCTTCCAGCGGCAAGCTCGCACATATCAATCGCAAGACGCTCCTGAGCGTCCGGACTTGCTCGTCTGAGAGCGACGACTCGAAGTTTGCTATCGCAGGGTGTTCCTGATTGAGATCATAAGCAATGCGGCTATCAATCTTAATCCGCTGCCAAAGCGGTAACGGGTTCTCATCGGTAAGTTTGGTGCCGCGTTTCCTATAAACTCGCCTCGAGCGTTCACCTAGCCCTCCAATAAGCAATCTCAGATGTTCCCTCAACGCCGATGGCGGAGACGCAGAAGCCTTTAGGATATCAATCTTCCAATCGGCATCGCTTTCGTTCCCGATGTCGATTCTCACCCTAGCAAGTTGTGTTAGGCGATGTTTTGGGGCAAGACGAAACCACGTAGCATGTCTAATCAACCTGCGATTCCTGTAAAGATAAAACCCTTGAGATCGCATATGTCCTTGTGCGAGCCCCATTCTGCGCCACTCTCTATCCGTCGCGACTTTATTACGATGCGGCAAAATATATGGTTGAATAGTCACAGTCCCTGTACCGAATACGCGTCTATCTACAGGACGCCGGATAGTGGCATCGTGCCACTCAACAAACGGGTCTACTGGGACAAGATCCCTTCCATTGACATCGAAAACCACGGGCTTGTAGCCTGGTTCGACCTTCATGAATCTGTGAAAAACCAATTCCAAGTGTCGAGTGGCATCATCAACAAGCCTGATAAAGGTGCTACTATCCTTTTGCAAACCGACCCGGTCAATCTTCTCCCAAAGGACCATGGTTCCATCCTGTACCAGCAATTCGGCAAACCTGATCCCATTAATTTTTTTGGTGCCTTCCACAATCCATGCATTTTTCTCAACAACCAGATCAAGATCCCAAGTTGCGGCGTATACCGACTTGCCGCGCCGACTTAACACGGTAAGACGCCTGCATTGAGAAAAGGAAGCGGTCTTTAGGCCTAATCCAAAACGCCCGAGATCTGACTTATCCCGTATCTCTGCTGGCGAACGTGACCCTGGGCGCATCGCGTTGAGAATTTCGTCGCGGGACATACCGATACCATTGTCAATTATGGCAACCGCGGCATTCTCCGATTTCACGTCTACCCTAATCGAAACTTTCGAAGCTTGAGCTGTTAACGAATTGTCAACAATATCAGCCAGTGCACTCGACAAGTTATACCCAATGTCGCGAAGACTCTCTATCAAAGCGTTGGCATTCGGCACGATTTCATGTTGCTCAATCGGTAGTGCTCCTTCTCCATCAATCATGCCAGAATGTTCTCTTTTCTGGGGACCGGTTGGTATAGAGTTATGTCAGGAAATATCTGTAGCAACGCATCGTGCAAGGTTCTGGCAATTTGATGCGCCAAAAATGGCGGAACTGCATTCCCGACCTGTATGTATTGTTGCGTTCTATTGCCCTTGAAGTAGTAGTTGTCAGGAAAGGTCTGCAACCGAGCCGCTTCCCTTACAGTCATGCTCCGACACTGTGCCGGATCTGGATGGATGAAGTAGTGTCCGTCCTTGGCAAGATGGCATGTTACGGTAGATGAGGGCATCTCCCAAGGTTGGGCACGAAACCGATCATTGAATTTTCCAGACTTCCAGTTGGTGTGATTCGGCGCCAGTTCATCAGGAAAATCGCGAGCCTTAGGTGAATTACCTGTCGCCATCGCCCAACATGCAGCGAACATATATCGCTTGAGGTCGTCAGGCATATGTCCACGCGTTTCATGCAGGGACAATCTTTCGAATCTCTCATCTTCCAGCCAAGCCCGGAGATCAATGGGGCAGTTACTTGGCAATCGGGTTCCTCCGGTGCTGTTATTACGTAATTTACCGTACTCAATCGATAGCTCGGAAATCTCCCTCAGCATCGCTAAATAGCGTGTGCGCTGGTCGCCGGTAAGGGAAATTGACATCTCTTTGATATGCTTTGCTGCATCTTGAACCGTTCTTCGCCAAACCTTTGGGTCATCCTTGCGACCTCCACGGCTACTGATGCCGCTCCGCAACACGGGCATCTCGGAAAGCACGTCGCGAACCGTGGCCTTATACGCAAACTCTCGTAGTTTGGGGGGCATGAAATCATCTAACTCTTTGAGCAAATCACGCCTAAATCCAACAATTATAACCCTGTGCCTTGCCTGAGGAACGCCATGATGTTCAGCCGTTACAATGAAATCTTGAGGTCTTGCATCCCGCCCTTGTTCAATTGATGTTGATAACGGAAACAACGCATATTGTGTCGTTCCCCCTTGGTTTTCCAAATCTGCTTTCAAGAGATCGAATACCATCCCCCTTTCGATACTGGAGGAGAGCATTCCCTTAACATTTTCCATCACGAAGGCAGCTGGTCGGAGACTTCTGAGCACACATATATATTCCTTATACAGCAAGTGCCGGTTTTCTTCATGAGCCACATAACCGAGGTCGCTTGGCTTGCGGCCACGTCCTGCAAGTGAATATGCCTGACATGGCGGGCCACCGATCAGAATCAATCTATCACCGCGTCGTTGGCGGATTTCCCAAATACGCTCTTCTAGTATCTCAGTGGTCTTAGGTTCACCGAGAGTGAGATAAAGTGTTTCCCTTACAGCTTGCGCCCATTGTAATGGATATAGCCTCGACCAATCTGGTTCTTCTATCTTACCATACAGGAAATCCAGATATTGTTTCGGTAAGCCTCCATTGAACTTGCGTAAAAAGGAGCGCAGTCGGAGCGTTGAATGGGCAACCGCGTCCTTTTCTACCGAAACATCTATCTCAAAGGCGTTGGTTTTATCGCGTTTCAGGCTGCAAAATCCTTCACCAAGACCACCTGGGCCAGCAAAAAGATCAACTATTCCAAAAACATTTTTCATGAACTATATTTAATGCGAAATATTTAATTTGGCAGGTTCTCATTTCGGGAATGTAAATAAAATCGGCAACATTCATAATCTTGCAATAAC
>JAPORU010000165.1 GCA_026710045.1 Aestuariivita sp.
CATCGCATCCGTCAAGATGGTTCGATCCTTATTCATGATTCTGCTCTCTCAATAGTGTCCGTCGCCTCTTTTTTCGGGCGACTCTGTAAGCAATTATACCAACTGTCCACGAAATTTCAAGAGTAGATGTCAACGGGTCCTAGATCGCATTTGCACGACGCCTGTCGGCATCAAACCATCTTCTTGATATCGATCCGATTATCAATGAATGCTCACTTGAACAATATCGTAAAATCACCGAAATAGGGGGAAATCTCCACGGGTTAATACCAAAGCACGAAACAATCATCAAATTTCGATAAAACACACTTATATTTTCTGACATCATGATGGTCTTGTGCGCTCCACCAGAATCACGCCCTCAAAAGGTTACTCAATGCTTGCCATATATGGACCACTGCAACTTATTCTAAGCGTTGTCTACTTCTTGATTATCGTTCAAGTGATTATGAGTTGGCTCATCGCTTTCAATATCCTTAACGACCGCCAACCGCTGGTTTATCAGATTCATACCGGATTAAACCAACTCTTGGAGCCCCTTTATGCTCCTGTCCGTCGTATTCTTCCGATCACAACCACGCTGGATCTCGCACCACTGGTTGTCTTGATTGTCGTCATATCTCTCAGAGAATATATTTTACCACAGGTCTTCGGGCTCCTGTAACAAATCATGGCTACAGAGTGATGACTCGCAAACAGGCTTATTCTGCACCATGAAGGCATCGCTCCGCTCATCATTCCGGCAACAATCATCATCCGTTCTGAATCACACTCACGCCCTAACGCCAGCCATTTCACAGATAATTTTCCATTCAGCCTCTCGAACGGGCTGTACAGACAAACGTGAGTTTCTAACCAATACCATTTCTGCAAGGCGCAAATCAGACTTTATCATGCTCAACGTGACAGGCGTCGTTACCGAGCAGACAGCCTTGATATCAACGCATTCCCATCGCTCATCGTCCGTAGTACTGTCGGCATGTGCCTCCGCAATCACTTCAACGATACCAACGACCGCTTTCTCCGTCTGCGAATGATAGAAAAAGCCTCGATCTCCAACCGTCATTTCACGCATAAAATTACGAGCCTGATAATTCCGAACCCCATCCCATTCTTCGCCGTGTTCTCCCTTATCGAGCTGCTGCTGCCAACTCCACGTTGACGGTTCTGACTTAAATAGCCAATAGGCCAATTTTACCCTCCATCGACTCACGTCTGATCAACGCCGACATTCTGCGTTCTTCTTTCTTACAGGCCTTTCAAAACCAACCACACGTCGTAAAGGTTCCAAAGATAGGCGCGCTTTCACCTTTCACAGTGCCGTCGCGCCTCAGTGTCTTGGTAACCGATCTTCAAGAATAGCTTCTGTTCGCATAAGATTGTTTGCGACGTCTGTGATGCATGCGCAATTTTCCGTGACATCAGCACGCATGTCTTCAACCTGGATACGAATATCTTTAACCTCAATACGAAGGTAATAATCTCGTTCCAAATAATGCCAAAAGCCGCCATTCCCATGTGGCTAGACCGCGAATGATCCACATAATGGTAGGACGATCAAAACCGGGTACAGGGCGCTGCGCGAATTCCCTGTGCAATCACGCAACTTGTTGCAAACCAAGCTTTTTGCGCTCATTTTATCCATAATACCTCACAATATAGTCTTCAAACTCGGCAGGGTCAATCGAATGAAATATGATCTAGCCCAGCAATATAACACGGCATCGAAACAACGCATGAATTGATCACGAACGGCAGGGGATCATCGACACAGCGCGAACACGCATATCAGGCTGGATCTGGCAGTCCTTTCCACGCCATACCTGGCACAGAGTTATCTTAACAATTTTCAAACAGAGCCAGACTCACCTTTTCTTGTCAGTAAGCGTGTTTTCACTTATATACGATGACGATACGGGAATATGAATCCAATGGACGGTTTTCAAAAAGAGAAATTACAAAACTTCGTCGATGACGGTGAGAAGGATCATCCACCGGTCTTTGCAGGACGTGACGATATCTTGCAGCACGTTCTCACAAAAATCCAACGAACCGGCGCGCGTAAGGCTGGCATCCCCGGCAACACCACCGTCATCCAAGGCGCACCAGGCGCAGGAAAGAGTTCTCTGCTGAGCGAGTTAGAGATACGAGCACCTGAGGTGGGGGGCCGTGTTGTCAAGATCACAAATGTCCTTCTCCGGAACCATCCTTCAAAGATTTTACAGAAGATTGCCTTTGCGGCACGGGCGCCACAAGAAACATGGCGCGAGGCTCTCCGGAATTTTGGATCCCGATGGGGTGACCGAATCGGACGCATTAGTGTCTTGGGAATGAGTACAGATCTGCAACGTCTCATGGGACGGGATGCGCCAGCGTCCTTCTCAGACCTCCAATCCCATCTACCTTCCGAGAAATGGCAGGCACCCATTCTTCTGGCTATCGATGAAGCCCAGCGCCTTCCTCCCGGCGAATCAACGGCGCACGCAGAATTTCTCCAGACGATTCATGATGCTGACGATATCCGTCTTCCTATCGCCCTTGTCCTCGCGGGTTTAGGGGATACATATCTACGCCTGCGCTCTCTTGGTCTCACGCATGGCGTAACGGCCCATTCTCTCGAGCGCCTTACCGCCGGGGAACTCGACGCATTGACTGGTACATGGTGTGCTCATTTCGGGATCACGGTGGGTGCACAGCGCCACCGGATCGATGATCTCATGGCCTCGACCGATGGTTGGCCACGCCATGTCCATTGGGCGCAGCAGGCGCTGGCAGAAGCACTTCTCCAAGAAAGCGTCTACGGCGTAGCCGACCGGATTGAAGATTGGGAAGTGGTCCACGGCCGGAGCAACCAGCTTAGGAGAGGATATTATGATGCTCAATTCAGCGATGCTATGGTGGCGTCCTGCAAACTTGTCGGACGGGTAATGCTCGAGGTAGCGCGCACAGAGAGAAGAGGTGCCGGATTGACCTTTGGCCAGGTCAAGGATGTCGTGGAGACATATAAAGGGCATGACACGAGCAGCGAGTGGAGGTTGCCGAAGAACCATGATGAAGAAACCTATGTGACCCATCTCATTCATTGTGGTGCGTTGCAGCGGCAGTCCACAGACCCAGATGACCATGTTCTGACGTGCCCAATCCCATCTTTCCAGAGCTACATCATCGGACGGGGTGGATTCGAAGCTCCCCTGTAACGAGACCCGACGGTTCCAGAAAAATTGATCGACAACAAGTCCGTGCTATCGATGTCAACCCTAATTGAAAAGACACCCACTCACACCCTGACCACCCAAGGAAACCGAATGTTTTCTCAAAATCCGGTGATCAAGTGATTGCAGACAACTGATCAAGTGTGTCAGATTTTCCAGGTTAGAGTGTGTCAGTCCAAAATTCCGTAGATTTCCGTCAAGAATAAAAACAAACTATGCAGCATCACAAATGCACAACATTTAAGGTGTCTCGCGTATTTATGTTGACATCTTGAGAGCTATGGTCTGTTCGGCCCTCAAATGAGACGGCAAAAGCCATCCTTGATGCCTTGATACGAGAGCAGGCCGGACATCCGAGAATTGGAGGAACAACTGCCCCGGCAAGGCGAACATTTGTCCGAGTGAGAGCGTCGTCTCAGGTTGATCCACGCCAACCACCGTACGCCGCCAGCCTCTCCGAGCCTCCGGAAGGAGCGGCTATGACCAAAAGGAAGATGGTCACAAATCTCCCGGCGCTCCCTCACGCGGAGATCGCTCCGTTCATGGCGCAACTCCGGGCACGAGACGATGTGTCGAATCGCGCTCAAGCGAAGTGCACAAGGCGATATGGTCGGAAATGGATCTCAACGAGAAGGTATGGATCATCCTGGCGAATCGTATGAAGGCAGAGCGCGAACACCAGGTCCCGCTCACACCTCGGATGAGGGCGATTCTCACCAAAATGCGGGGCAAGTAGACAAAGGATAGCCCGCGTGTCTTCACCGGGAGAAACCACGAGGCTTAACTGTCCGAGAACACCTTGCTCAAGGCCCTCAAGTTGATGAGTCATGATCATGTCACCCGGCACGGTTTCCGGTCGACCTTTCGGGACTGGGCCACCAAAACCGGGCCCGAACATTGGGCAGCCGCCGAATATGCCCTGATGTATCGCGTTCGAGACGCCACCACACGCGCGTACCAGCGCAGTGACCTGTTAGAGGAGAGACGCACCCTGATGACGGATTGGTAGGCCGCATGTTCCGGGGTTGATATCAATGAATGGACCGAATAGAACATCATGTGGTATCGCAACTTATTGTATATAAGCTTCGGAAAGACTGATATCTTCAGGGTATTGACTTAATGTGTGGGCTTGACGCGGGAGGCGCAGTCATTCACCAGCATGCAGGACATACCGACTGGAAAGCACTGTGATATGACAACCAAGGAGGGAGAGGAGCCGGCAGAGAGTGCCCGTTCCGAGATAGCAGAGACCGCAGAGACCCCGGGACAGGGACTGAAGCGCATCCCATCACCGCACGACCGCTTGTTCCGGCGGGTTCTGGAGAACCCGGCCCGCGCGGCGGCGGTTCTGAAGACCTACCTTCCCAGGGCGATCACCGACCGGCTGTCGGATGATCCACCGAAACTGGTGGACGGCTCCTTTGTTGATCCCGCCCTGCGAGAAAGCCGGTCCGACCTCCTGTTCGAGATGACGCTTGCCACCGGAACACCTCTCTTGATCTACACCCTGCTCGAACACAAATCGACCCCGGATCCTTTGACACCGTTGCAGATCGAGGAGTACAAGCTAAAGATCTGGCGGCGGGAATATACTCAGAAGCCCACACATCCCTTCAAGTTGCCACCGATCCTGGCGCTGGTATTCTATCACGGCGACCGGCCATGGACGGTGCCCTGCTCGATCGCCGAGATGATCAGGGACGAGGATGCCATCCGTGCGGTGACCCGGTCGCCGGGGTATCAGGTGCATCATGTCGGACCGGATGGAGTTCTGGAGCTGGCCGCCTACCCAGACTTGCGGGGTATCTTTCTGGCGTTATATCTCTCTCAGGTGAAGGGGACACAACGGACAGTAGCGCGGTATGCGGAGATCTTTACGCTATTGGAGAATTCCGACTTGGAAGAAGTGGGGTATGGGTATATAGTGCGGGGTGTTCAACCATCCCGTGCGATCCTGGAGGAGGCGCTCCGGATCGTCAAACCCGATCAGGTGGAGGCCATCATGGGGTCATTCTACGAGGAAGCACTGACCGAAGGACGGACACAAGGCCTGACCGAAGGACGTACCGAGGGGATGTCGGAGGCGTTTCTGAAACTGGCGCAGGTCAAGTATGGCGCGGTGCCGCAGGAGATCGCGGCCACGGTACGCCAGGCATCACAGGACAAAGTCGATCGCTGGCTTGAAGCGCTGGTGCATGCCCGGAAGATTGACGACATATTTAAGTCTTGAGACCGTGGTCCATTCATGAACCCGTTTCACTCTTGTTGATCAACGCCACCGAAAGACACAACGCAGGAACGGACCGTCTGTCATAGAACAAAAGGTCGGGGAGAGATTCGCCGCGCGTGAGCGGAGAGTCGCCCCCCGTGTCCATGGCACACTACTCGCTTCTTAGGAATTGCAGATCGCATCTGAACATCATATCGTCGATGGTCACATAATAATAAAGACGATCAATTCCGCAATCCCGAGCCAGATTCCTCCGATGATGTTGGGATCTCAGTGATCGTCTGAACATGATCTACTTTTGAAGGAATCACCGAAATGAGCCTGCCTCAAGAAAGGGAGGGTGTTTCGGCCAGCGACCCGCAGCTGAGCTGACTGGACGCTGGTCCAACGCGGAGTGCACGGCAGAGGACAAATTCCTGCGCAACGTTCAGGTGAGCAGGTGTCGACGGCCTAACTTAAGAAAGAAGTCCAGTATTCTGTTCATCGGAAAACGCAAGAACTGGATGGACCCGCTGTAGGATGAATCGCGACGTGTCTTCTTCTTAAGGAAGATACGAAAGATCACCTCACTACCCATTATAAAACGCTCCGATTCAACAGCGAAGTGCACCCCGAGCCTTTCTCACCGGACCCCAGTGTCTTAAGTATACAAGTCCCCAATAATAAGTGGTAGTGGTGCCGCAGAAGGGACTTGAACCCCCGACCCATGCATTACGAATGCATTGCTCTACCAACTGAGCTACTGCGGCTTAATTGAATGCACCCTACCTTAAGATACTTAAAATATCTCGTTTGAACATATCGGCCCACCGGATCTTAACTCTATCGTAAAGATTTCCGGCTTACAGAAAAACCCCGAAAAACCATCATTGCAGAGAAGATCAAATGATACCAAACTCACATCAATATCTTCTCTAAAGTACTCAGAATCTATTCAATCGCATCATCGATGGACTTCCGAACAACGCGTTGCTCTACGGCATCTTTTCCAACCGTTAGCGGCAACATTTCCACGCCCGTCGACGTCGAAATTTTCGAAGCGTGCGGAACAATCCAACTCAATGTGTCAAAACTTTCGCAACTCTCACAGCATGCAGCCCACGTCTTTTGAACGCTGTCACAGTTGCTGCACACCCATTGCGGCCCGGGTGGGGCCGCAATGGCCTTCGTAAGCCATTCCTTGACTCGGCTGTCGGCCGCTCCGTCCTCATGTTCTATTGCCGCCATCATTGTAAAAACACGTGCGTCCGCTTTATCATCAGTCGCGCCCTCAAGTGCCTTTCGCGCAGCGGATACGTCTTCCGCTGCGAGATTCAACTCTGCAGCCACTAAACACGTCTCAATATGCCTAAAATGAAACTGTGTTAATATCGAAAATCGCCTAACTCGGTCTGCGGGTGTCTCTTCAGGCGCAAGGTCCGCAAAGGCCGCCGCCAGATCTGGATGAGGTTGAGCTTCCCACGCCTTTCGCAACACACGTGTCGCCTGCTTGATCTTTCCTTTTGCGGCGCTGGCCCGTGCCGCCAAAACGGCGGCAGGAATCAGTCCCGGTGACTTTCTGTTCGCCTCTATGGCGAGAGTTTGCGCAGAACGGGGATTGCTCTCAAATTTATCCTGAGCCTCAGAAATTGCAAGAATACAGTCCCGCCGGGTATGCACATCTCGCGTCAAAGTTCCGTACTTTAACTGCGCATTTAATGTTCGACGTGCTCCCGCCCAATCTCGGGCTTGGATCTGAAGTTTAAGCAATACATCTTGATTCTTCTGATGCTTTGGATTGATTTGAAAAGCCTTCTCCGCCAACTGCAAAGCGGTCTCATCATCCCCGTCAGACAATTTGTATTTCATAACCCCCCGGATTCCTACGAATCGGGTTTTATCCATCGAAATAAGTCTCTTGTAAGATGTCTGCGCTGCAGTCGTATCGCCCATCAACTCTGACGCTTGTGCCATCAACAGATCCGTTAATTCCGGTTTGTCCAACAACTTACTTGCCCGAACAGCTTTTGTCATTGCAAGACGTCCTTCCCCCGACACAAGCGCAATGATACTCTCCGCCAACGCGTCTGTGCCCTTTTGCTCTCGATTTCGCGCAGCAAACCGCGACAACGCTGTTTCATCGCCACTCATAAATCGCCAGACCATCATTAGTAGAGAAAGAACCTTCAAGAACAGCCAGGTCGCAAAGATCAATAAAGTAATGGCAATCGCGGATTGTAACGGATCTAATGAGAATTCGGTCCCCGATACCGTCAGCTGGAGTCCACCTTCCGATTCCGAGAGATATCCCGCCCCATATGCCAGCACACCGACGGAAACCACAAACAAAAGAATTTTAACAAGCGACCAAAGCATCTACATACGTCCCCTACTCGGCACCGAGATCTTGTAACACTCTATCTACGGCAGTCTGGGCCGCCACTCGCGTCTGCGCTTCGTCAATCCAATGTTGAAATTCTTCCAATACGATTTGTGGAACGGCTTCAAGTTCGACGAGAGCCTTCTCCACATTCCCGGAATTCAGCTCCGCTTCTACACGCGACAGTACTGCATCAACTCCAGCACCTTCTCGAGGTGTAACCGACCGCATCTGCAGCTGCTCCTTAAGAAAGGCCCACACGCCGGTCTCTCCGGAACTGCCCCGTGCCAGGGAGAGAGCCTGGCGTGCCAGGTCGGGAAACGTTGACTGCAGCCGCTCCAGCGTTGCAATTCCATTGGGCGCAATTGCAAGTTCCTCCGGTATCGATACGTCTAAGGAATCTAATTCCGAAATATAGTCCTCAATCGCACCGCCATGATCAAGTGCAACCAATATGCGCGAAGCCACGGCTCGTGCGGCCGCCTTACGTTCCTGCTCAACCGCACGTTCCTCCCGTCGAACGACATCCGTGAGCATGTCTTCCAAACTGTCCTCAAGTTTGGTCACCGACACCTTCAAAGTTGTCACTTCCTCTTCTATCGAACGCATCACCTCTTTCGATTCCGCATCTCCTGTCTCTATTGTTATTTCTTGGAGTTGCGCTTCAACGCTCTCAAGCCGTTCGGGAAAAGTCGACAATCGACTGAGCAATGCTGCATTCTCTGCATCCGCTACTTCAACGGCCAATGTACTCACTTGTCCAGCGAGATCGTCAAGACGTCCCAATACATCGCTCGTCGTTGCTGTAAGCTGACTGCTCTGCGCAACAATGCTTGATTCCAATGTCAATATTCGTTCCTGCAAGTCTTCATACGATATTGGTCGCAACCAATCACTTACACCAAAGCCGATACCGACACCGATCGCTCCGGCCAATACTCCACCTGCTAAAGAGGCAAGAAAGACGCCGCGCCGCGCTATAGTCCGCGAGCTTGGCGGTTCGGCATCAGCCGACATGTCTTGTGTTGAACTTAACTCGCCATCATTGGCGGTGTCGCTTTGCTCGGCCTCTTCAAAGCCAACTTCATTAGAATCATCTTTCGACTCAACAGCGCTGATCTCGATAGGAGCATTGGATTCGTCGTGAGTTAATGATGAATCTCCTTCAGTCGCATCGTCAACATTCTGTGCAACCTCGTGGTCTTTTTCGACGTGAGCCAACGTCGCCGCTTCATCCTCCGAAGCGACAACCTCTTGACTACCAGATTCTTGATTTTTGCGATCCAATTCAACAATCCTCTTTTCCGCAGAACACCCATAGGAGAATTCGTCAGAGAATTCAACGAGTTTGCGCCCCAGTAACATCCGCACAGCCATGTCGCAAAAATTGCCTGACTACGGTTGAATTATAATAAAGCAGCAGATGACGCACCCAATTCGATCAATGAAACAACACATTAACATCACTGCAAGTTCGGGTATTTGAAAGAATTATATCTTGACCAGCGCCTCTCACACGAAATTAAGGGTGACTCGACTCCCTTCCAAACCGCAACCAAAAAGTGTCCCTGCGATGTGACGCTGCTATCGAGCCAACTCTCATCGAATTTGAGCTGCTTCGAGCCATGTCTGCTAAAGGTAAGAAACAGGCATCGAAGAGTACATCGGGGCGCATAACTCAGGATGGTCGCCTTATCTGCGTGCAGGAAATTGAATTCACCTTACAGCAGGAATCCTTACAACCGGGCATAAGGGCATACAGTAATACAATCGGACGTCGCGTTCGTCGTTGATCTGCAAAACATACAGCCATCAAGTAAGCTCTCTGTATTATCGAAGAACAAACCTCGCGCGTTCACGGCGAAGCATCTCGAAAGGATTTACACAGCGTAAGCCGAGACCAATACACACATTCGGAATCTTGATCATACGAACGGTATCAGAGAACACTTCATAAGTAACAACGGTGCAATCATACGCCAAGGCGTGTGCAACGAGCCAATAATCAGCGATCTGGAGAAAGGTCGAAACAGCGGCCGGCTGGTATCCGTTGCCACTCGCTCATTCACCGACGGTACGCAGCGCTGGTACAACAGCATCATCTGGCCTCCGAAAGAAGGCGTCTCCTTGTACTTGCGCCCAGATTGCAAGCTCATCCTCTCCCGCTTACAGCTCGTAGGCAATCTTCTCAACACTCGCCACCTTTCCTGCCTGATTCCTCTCGACCAGCCAATCTCAAAACGCCGGACAGAAATCAAAGGGACATAACTCCAGATTTAATTAGACATCTACAGAACGTTTTTCTGGAAGACGAACTATTTGACGAAGTTCAGTTAACAGGGTCCGCAAACTGCAGTAATATTAAAAAATTGAGAAAAACAGTCGCAGCGGTAGGTCTTCTTATAGCAGGTCGCATAGATGCTCAGGATCCAACTCCAACTTTAGGAAATAAAAGGCGCTCGAGGCCCGGATGCACGCCCTCAGAACCCGCGTCGTACAAAGGCAGCGCAAGGAGGACACCCGTCGCAAGATCCTCCTCGGCGCCTGGATCCTCCACGAGATGGACCACCCCGGAAACGCAATGGCATTCGCTTAAGCTGGAGAAAAATCTGTTGTAAAAAATGTTTTCCAAGCGGTTGAAATCATAGGTTAAAATTTTTTTACGAACCGGGGGTTAACTTCGCGCACCGAATCGGCATGCTAGCCGTGGGACATCGGGAGTTGTGTCAGGGATTCGCGAATCAGGGATCTTCCCTGCACCCCCTTTTCGGGACGCCGGTTGACGCGTGCGCAACT
>JAPORU010000204.1 GCA_026710045.1 Aestuariivita sp.
GGTGTGACGGTGATATCGTAGTGCTGCGCGACCCGGATGCGCGCATTAAGGCGTTCGCCTCTCACGGAGCGGTCCGATCGTGCGCTGGATGTAGGTCAGCGTCTTCCGGGTCCGGGGTTTCGAGAGACCGTCATGGAGGGCGCGCAATCCCTCTTCGAACCGGTCCTGAAAGTGCGTCATCAGACCGGTCTCCTTCTTTTCCCGCGCTTGCGAATGACAGCCTTAAAGCATAAACCAAATTTTAAAGATCTACCCTCCTTCTTCTCGCGCGCGTGCGAATGACAGCACGGCTGTCTGGCATTCGGGAGCGGTCTACGCGGCCTCCTTCTTCTCGCGCGCGTGCGAATGACAGCGTAGGAGAACCTCCGTGTCGGGGGTGTTGTCCTCCTCCCGGCCCTCTCCTGATCTTCCATGCGATCGCGATAGACCGTGACCTCCCCTTTTGACGCGGTCAACACCCTTGTCGTGTCGGTATCGGGGTCGAACACCCGGGTGGGGCTGCGCGCGACCACGCGATAGATATACCCCTGCGCCCGCATCCCGGCGCGATTGTCCGCGGGGGTCTCCTCGGTGGCAATGCCTCCGATCTCCATCCTGTCCATCACGACAATCCCGCCCTTGGGCATGTCCAGGCATGTCCAGGAACCTCCAGGGACGTGAGCATCGTCTCCCGTGTGTGCGCCTCGACGCTATGGCCGGGAAAGGTGCCGGGGAAGATCTCCCTGAACAATCCCCGTGCGGCGCAAAAAACCGCGGCTGTCGAGGACCGCACCCAGACCTTCACCCAGACCTTCCGGGAGCGTCAGGAGCGGCGCATCGGATACGGATACGGTGCGCCGTTCCTTCGAATGCCCGTGCTTCGCTTTGGGCTGGCTCGCCGCCTCACCCTCGAAAGAGGTGTTCGTCAGATCATACAGCGTGACGACCGGCGGCCGGTTGAACAGCGTCTCGACGGTCCCGAACATATGGTCCTCAAGCGCGGTCTTGTGCTTGAAGAGATGATCGGACGCGCGATACAGAGCCATGTCACTGAGGGCGCCAAAGTCGATCCCCAGCCGCTCACCCGTGGCGCTGCCCATACGGTTCATGTGCGGAGCCCGGCATTGGTGGCCCGCTTCGATCCATCCCCCGCCCCGGCTGCGTCCTCCTCCCCGTGCTGTTGGCCTTCAACCGGTCAACGCGCAGCCCGGTTGCCGTTTATTGAGACCGAGTGGACACAATTGATTGGGAAGATCCAGCAAGCGTTTGACAATCCGCCGTGCCGCATGTCCTTTGACGTTTCGAGCACCGTGGGACGCATCCTGAAATTGAGCGTCGTCTGGTGTTCATCAACGCATCGACGCGTTGGCATAAGAGCGGCCAGTCGCCTTGATCCATGGGAAAGTGACGCCCAAGGTTCAAGAGCGTCTTCGGACGGCCACCATGCCCGATCGCGAACGTAGATTATCCAAAATTTCATGGCCAGAGTTTGGCAGAACGTTGTTATTCCGGCTGATAAACGAACATCTGCTGGCTCGATGATACGCTGGACACGGGCAATAGTGTGGTCGAGGTTGTTCTGCTTCCGGGAGCGGGCTACCGAGTCGATCCGGACATGCGCACCGCAACCATAAACATACAGGAAAATGACGATTGCACCAATCCGGCTGGTACCCTTGGCGGTGTCGTGTATATGTCAATGGGCGGCAATCTCAATGACACGTACAAATGTACGACACGCGCTAAAGCCGCGGAGTTGTATCCGGGAACGGTTAAGCAGGCCGACAAGACAGACTGGGAGCATACCATCGCTGACTACTATGTCACGCCCAAACAGGACCCATCCTTAAATTCGAGAGCCTTGCGTTCGAGCACGGATTATTTGAACTATT
This sequence comes from Aestuariivita sp., assembly GCA_026710045.1. Classification (GTDB taxonomy): domain Bacteria; phylum Pseudomonadota; class Alphaproteobacteria; order Rhodobacterales; family Rhodobacteraceae; genus JAPORY01. The sequence goes on from JAPORU010000204.1 coordinate 1,872, forward strand.
ACCCGGAATCACCCTGTCAGGGACCGGGAAGCTGAACACAAATCCATTCAGAACCAAAGGAAAGAGCGACCGATCGGTCGCTCTTTGTCATCATATCCGATGATCCAGACTATCGAATTCAGTTGTTCCCGTAGAGCCAGTGATTGGACCAGGAACTATCCCGGATGTTGACGGCCGCGAAATAACCATAGGTCTTGAAGGTAACAATCGGATTGGCGCAAGTCTCCGCCTTTGCCCTATGGGTATTGGTCACGCTCGCGGGGTCTTGGGTAGGAATGGCCAGGTTCACGTAGAATTTCTCGTTATCGTCGTTCTCTCCGTCGTTTATGACAGGAACGTTTATTATCTGCGAGGTTACGGACTGAGAAAAGCTGATCGTGCCGGAGGTTGCGGTAAAATCATTCGTAGACGCCGTGCCAGTGAATAGACGGGATTCATTGAACTGCCCTCGCTGATACCAGGCGTCCAGATCGGCCCTGTAGGTGACTGTTACCGGATTGGCCTCGCTATGATCGCCCTTCGTAACGGCGGTGACTTCCAGGCTTGCGGTCTTGCTTTCGTTAACAGTGATGCTCCGTTTCTTGAAGCCGATTTCAATCGCCGGTCGTTCTCCGCAGTTCTGAGCAACGGCTACCCCCCCCCATTGACATGGCAAGGACAGACAAGATTATTCCAAGTTTCTTCATGGACAGTTCTCCTTAAAGATTAAAAGAACTGCCTTTTACGTTTAAAGAGAATTGTCGCCAGTGTTCCGATTTTTTATTCCATATTACCTTCCAAATATTCGTCTTCTGACAACGTTGATCATTACCCACCCGTGGTCAGACGGACATCACATGCGATAAAATACTGTCTCAAAACCTAAAAGTTCGATCCCAATTAATCACACGTCCGAACAAAAATGCACATAACCTGCTATCGATTAAACCCAAGCAAAAAGAGACTTGCTCTTGGAAGACAAAAATATATAAACCGCAGTTCCGCAATCAAAAGAACTGCGCAGTCTCTCGTGATGGGATCGCGGAAATCTTGGACCCATCTTTGAAATGCGCCTTGAAAAGGTCAGGAGAAATTCATGCCACTCTATGAGCATGTCTTTATCGCGCGTCAAGATATATCAAATGCGCAAGCCGAAGAATTAATCAACCATTTTGGTACGATCCTGGTCGATAACGGCGGGAAAGTCGTTGATCATGAGTACTGGGGCTTCAAGACCTTAGCCTATCGAATAAAGAAAAACCGCAAGGGACACTACGCGTTTCTGAAATCGGATGCTCCCGCGACGGCCGTGCATGAGATGGAAAGACTTATGAGACTGCATGACGATGTGCTTCGAGTCTTGACAATTAAGGTCGATGCCCATGATGAGGGCCCATCTGTTCAGATGCAGAAGCAGGATGATCGAACCGAGCGACGAGAGCAACGTTCACAGTCTGGAGAGAAGAAAGAACCAAGATCATGAGTGCAAAACCATTTTTCCGCCGCCGAAAACTCTGTCCCTTCTCAGGAGATAATTCCCCAAAAATCGATTACAAAGATATCCGTTTGCTTCAGCGCTATGTCAGTGAACGTGGCAAGATCGTTCCATCACGAATTACTGCGGTATCATCAAGAAAGCAGCGTGAGTTATCGCGGGCGATCAAACGGGCCCGTTTCTTAGCCTTGTTACCATACGCGGTTAAATGAGGAGTTTCGAAACATGCAAGTAATCCTACTTGAGCGAATCGCGAAACTTGGACAGATGGGTGACGTTGTCGATATCAAGCCGGGGTTTGCTCGTAATTTCCTATTGCCGAAAGGCAAGGCCCTGTTAGCTTCCAAGACGAATGTTGAAAAATTCAAAACGCAGAAAGCACAACTTGAAGCGCAAAATCTTGAAACACGAAAGGAAGCTGAAGACTTTGCCAAGCGCATTGTCGATCAAACCTTTATTATCATTCGATCGGCTTCCGAGAACGGCAGTCTCTATGGCTCAGTGAATTCAAGAGATGCAGCACAAGCTGCATCCGGTGCTGGATTCCTGCTTGATCGAAAGCAAGTTATTATTGATAGACCCATCAAGGAACTCGGGGTGCATAAGGTTACGGTCGCATTGCATCCAGAGGTTTCAACAGCCATACAATTGAATGTTGCACGATCGGAAGCCGAAGCAGAGTTGCAGGCATCGGGCAAAACCATTCAGGAAAAGTCAGCTGAAGAGACAGCAGCCGCAGAACTTGAAATCGCAGAATTGTTTGACGAGATTGGCGCCGCTCAATTCGAAGAAGATGAACTTCTTGATGAAGAATTAATGCACGACACCTCACATCAAGGAAATCCATCGGATATCGAAACTGATAAACGTCACGAGACTGAATAAATTTCGACTATCGCTCTCCATTTCTTTTTTCGGTGCAACTTGTCGAAATCCATTGCGTGATAATCAAAATAGCTGCCTGTAAAACGATCAATCGTGCTAACTATAATGCGTCTCACCAGGCGTTTCAGTATCCATTTCACAAAACCAAGAATATGTTCTATTGCTGATCAGCTTCAAAAAAGGCGGCAAGAAAATTGACTCCGACCCCTCATTTCAGCAATTTCGATGATCAAACTGCAACCAAAACAAGGTATAACACAATTGGACATTTATGAGAGCATCAGGCATACCGGTCACAATGCCAATCGCCACGTATATGAGGAGAATATATCTTTACCGCCGATTCCTCCATTTGAACACTCTCAAGTCATTTTGTTAAGCAAATGCAAAGTGGATTAAGTCGTTAACGATGGGTAACGATTTCATTTTGGTAACGATGTGTTCCATGCTTTCGGCACCGGCGGTCTTGATACAAGACAGTCTATTGAGGAGATGTCCGATTAGGACGCATGAACAGGATGCAGATAAACTCGAGAAAAAGGGGTCATGGCGGAGAGACAGGGATTCGAACCCTGGAGACAGTTTCCTGTCTACACGCGTTCCAGGCGTGCGCCTTCGACCACTCGGCCACCTCTCCATGGTAACTTTAGAAAATACTCTCGAAATATAATTTTGCAACAGGCGACTTGAGATCTCGTTATTCGAATATCCTCAAGACCGAGCGTCAGCGCACGCAATACGCATCCCTACAATGAACATAACGCTATTCGTCACTCGCACAGATGACGATACAGATCCGTGAACCGTTTACGGAATATCGACCGCTTACTCTACAAATATATCAGAGACGAAACACATTACGCAAAAAGACTTCATTTAATCACTCTTTTGCGTATCACAGCCGTGAATTCTGCTTGCTCGCATACATGATCATTGGTCGCCATATTCCCGACTTAAACCGGGATCTTATTATTGGAATATTGAACCGCTTCTGGGTTTCTCAACCAAATATCGCGTTGCGCAAACGGTATTTCAATACCTTCTTCCATAAATCTTCGATTAATCTCGTGATTAAGATCCGACTTAACGGACAACAACCAGTTCACATCGTCTAATATGGCGCGAATTTCAAAGTCGAGAGAATCGGCTCCCAAACCTTGGAAAATAATACTCGGTGGCTGGGATTTCGATACCTGCGGATGACATTCTGCAATCTCGCGCAAGAGAGACTCGACTTTATAAGTATCGGTACCATAGGCGACGCCAACGGAAACAATCAAACGCCCAATTGTATTTCCACGCGTGAAATTCGTAACCGTACCACTCACTAAGTCGGCATTCGGCAAAATAACATCGGTTCGATCAAAGGTTTCAATTCGCGTCGAACGAACTGAAATATTTCGAACATACCCCATTTTCCCGTTGACTTCGATCCAATCTCCCTCCGAGATTGGTCGCTCGATCAGCAAAATAATTCCTGAAACAAAATTCGAAACAATATTCTGGAGGCCAAAACCAATACCCACAGACAACGCGCCTGCAACGATCGCGAGAGAACTCAAATTAATTCCAGCAGCGGCAATCGCAACAATAGCAGACACGAAGACACCGACATAACCGATGCCCGATACAATCGCAACTTGAGAACCTGGATCAAGACCGGTCTTTGGCAACAACGAAGTCTTGAGCGTGCCCTTCACAAAACGTGTGGCTGTATAACCGATCACAAAAATGACGACAAAAATCAAAAAATCAGCACTTGAAATTCGAACATCACCAAATGAAATCCCTTCGTTAAAGCGGGTCCACACTTCAACAACTTGGGTGGGTCGTGCACCCCAGATTAAAGCCAGGAGCGGAAGAGATGCGAGAACAAATAAAAACCCAAGCAACGTAGGAACCAAGGCACCACGGGCCTCATCGCCCCGGCCCGAAAGCCATTCATAAATGTCTGTCACAACTCGCTGTAGAACCTTCACAGAGCCACCAAGTGCTAACGACCAGATTGTTGGATAGAATATCGCCTCCGTTAACGTGACATAACCAAGCCCGCTCATCACAACCGAAAACATTACGATAGCGATAGACGCCTGCCCGACAGTATAGATAATACGATGTGTTAGAGCCAAAGGTGCACTATCGGTCATATGAAAATACCGAAAAGGCTGACCTTGCACAAAAATTATCCCGAAACGGAATAAAAGAAGAGACGAGAGAAGAATCATTGCGAAGCTGACGACCGCAATAGATGTGTCGCTGGCGTTCTCGATTTCCATCAGCGTGTTTGTCAACTCGCGCAGCACATACATTACCGCGAGAAGTGTCCCGTAAAGTCTGAGTCTCCTTCGATGCGACGACGGTAAAGGGATCAGTGCAACATTGTCATTCTGAGCAAACACACGCAGACACAACCAATAGATTCCGAGTATGACAGCGCCCCAAACTGGAACTTGGTCAACAACGAGTGTGCCGCGCAAACCAACAAGACCTGTCAGAAATAGGGACTGTGTCAGAATCATGACGCCAGCTATTGGCAACGCGATTCGACATATCGATACGAAAGTTCCCCCAACACCTGACTCAACGCCGTGACCAAGCCCGATGACGTCACCTAATCGCTCCGACCAGCGATAGCCACGCAAGATCAATACACTCCCAAGAGCGAAACAAAGTACGAACAGAGGCAAATTGGAGTTGAACTCGTCTCGCTGCAATGGATTGGTGAGCGCTGCCTGAACTTCGATCATGAGTGTATGACTGGCAGAAACGAGACTTCCCCACGCTTTCGGCCAAAGCGTCAAATTGAGCGGTGAAGGCCCTCGTTTCAACGTTTCATTCTTTCGACGCTCAACCAGAATACGATCGATCTCGGTAATCAACCCATCGGCCTGACTAAAAGCCTCCTGTGCAGCCAGGCTCGGAGTAAGAAGATTCTGCAATTGCTGGGTAAGTTCTGCGCGTCGACCCGCAAGCTGTGAAGGCTCGTCTCCGGACTCGGGAACAATTCCCAACGCATCAATTTGAGACTGCAATCGTTCAATGCGAATTGAATTTCCATCGCGAGACGCGCGAAAGAGCTGGCGAAATTGAACGATTTCTTCTCGAACCGACTCAAACGCTGTATCCGAGGCACGACCAGTGTCAATCGCACCTTCCGCACGTTTGACAAGAATTGACCAGGCTTCGTAATCTGGTACCGTACTATCCGCGTCTTCTTGCGCCCAAACTGAGGTACCTACCGCAAACGCAAGAAGTAAGAAGCAAATGAACGTTGGTAGATTTCTGTGCATTACTCGAGCTCAAAAACCGTGGGAATGTGCGCCGTATCGGTCGCCATCCAGTCCGGCACCTGAAACCCCTTCTGCAGCAAGAAATCCCGGTTGAATAACTTTGACTGATATCGCGAACCATGGTCGCAAAGAACGGTCACAATCCTGTGATTAGGCCCTATCTCACGGGCGAGTCGTACAGCACCTGCGACATTAATGCCCGATGACGCTCCCAAGACCAAACCTTCGTATCTCAACAAATCGAAGACGTACGGCAATGCTTCTTCATCCGGAATCTGATAACAGAAATCTGGCGTAAAACCCTCTAGGTTCTTTGTGATCCGTCCTTGTCCAATGCCCTCAGCAATAGAACTCCCATCTGAAGCAAGAACCCCCGTCGTGTAATGAGAATAAAGAGCCGCGCCCATTGGATCTGCTAATCCAATCTTCACACCCCTAGGCTGCAAGAACTCTGCGACACCGGCCAAAGTACCACCCGACCCCACCGCGCAAATGAAGGCATCAGCCAGGCGACTGGACGACGCTATCTCCGGTCCCGTAGTTTCAAAATGAGCGCGTTTATTCGCCAGATTATCAAATTGATTTGCCCAAATCGCACCATGAGACACTGTCTCGGCCAATTTAGCGGCCAAACGCCCAGAGTAATGAACAAAATTGTTTGGATTGCTATAAGGAACGGCTGGAACCTCTACGAGTTGTGCCCCAGCAAGTCGCAACATATCTTTCTTCTCTTGAGATTGAGTCTCGGGAATCACAATCACTGTCTTCAACCCCATAGATGCTCCAACCAGAGCAAGACCGATGCCGGTGTTTCCCGCCGTACCCTCAACAATTGTACCGCCCTTCTCTAACTCTCCTCGCTCCATCGCGTTCTTGATAATATACAAAGCCGCCCGGTCCTTCACCGACTGACCCGGGTTCATAAATTCGGCTTTCCCAAGTATGTCACATCCGGTTTCTTCACTAACCTTCTGCAATCGAATGAGGGGAGTAAGCCCAATAAGGTCACTAAACTCCTTGGCAACTCGGGGAGCACGCCTCGTGGTCATCCATCATTCTCCGAAAAATAAGGTTCGAATAGCATACGCGCACCGGAAGTAGTCTGACGTCCGTTCAATAATGGTTTAAGCAAAATCAATTGCCACAAAAATAGTTTTCATGAAAATTATAGAGAGATGCAACCCGCTCACGAGATTATGGTCGGGGCGGAGAGATTCGAACTCCCGACCCCCTGTTCCCAAAACAGGTGCGCTACCAGACTGCGCTACGCCCCGACTTGCAAATGTTCCTCTACCTCACCAAAGCCTGATTGAAAAGTTTAAAATACTCGGGCCCGTTGACATTTATCGTGCGGCGATGATCCCTACAACCCGATGAATGCCCGCCGCGAAGCGGGATTCGGTCTTGTCGTACCGGGTCGCAATCGCCCAGAACGTCTTGATTGTGGCGAAGACAGTCTCGATCCGGTGCCGTTCCTGATATTCCCGATAAAGGTCTCAGTCAAAGGTGCGCGGAAGCGTTCGGTTCCTCTTCGGCGGAATCACGGCGTCTGCTCCGCGGTCCGCAAGCGCATCCAGTAAGGCGTCTGAGTCACAGGCCGTGTCGCCGATCCATGTCGTGAAATCCACAGGGTCCAGGAGCATCGGTATCGCCACGAGATTATGGCTCGGGCCCGGTAGGATAACAAAACGGATCAGTTTTCCAATGGCGTCCGTCAGCGCGATCCCTGCCCCAAAAATCACTCAGAAAGGATACGGATTCAAGACCCTGTTATCCACAGGATTCGCCCCGACAACTTATCCACAACCCCTCTGATTCTGTTTTTGGTTTTTGGATCATATGAGACGGTTCGATCTTTTTTCATGATTCGGCTCTCTCAATACTGTCCGTCGCCTCTTTTCCGGGCGACTCTGAGAACAATCATGCCAACTGTCCACGAAATTTCAAGAGTAGATGTCAACGGGCCCTAACACGGCCAAGCCGCCATCGCCTGTTCAATTAACGGATGTCGCACAACCGAGCCCGGCACAATTCCAAGTTGCCTTGATAAACCTCCGTTGACCTCAAGGACGTAGCGAATATCTCCGCCTCCAAATATACGCGTCTTATCAAGTGGCACCGCATCATGATGAACTGTTTTTACTGTTCCGGTTTCATCAAGAAATATCATATCAAGCGGGATCAACGTATTCATCATCCAAAAGCTAACAGAACCCGGCTTATCAAATACAAACAGCATACCTGACGATTGCGGCAATTCCTCCCGAAACATCAAACCACGCGCACGTTCCTGCGCCTCATCCGCAATTTCCACAGAAAAGTCTGCTCGTCCCCAATTTCCTTTCAAACTTATACGATTCCCGACACACTCGGCGTGGGCTCCAGACCCAGAAAATATGATCACAATCATAAGTGTGACCGAAAATAATATGGAATGCTGCGTAATTTTCATATCAATGCGAATTTTGGACAACGCTCCGATGGGCGCCTGATCCGGAATGACGGGTGGAACATTCTCGAATTATCCTTTCCACAGAATGAATATACAATACAATCAACGAAATAGGATTAACATTCACCTAGTATACCAACATCATTGTATTGATGGATAGAGGGATTTCAGTTTGATGCGGGCGTCGTCGGCTGTGAACCGCCACTCGACGGGTTTTGTGTCGGCGTTGCGCTGATCCTGCCATACGCGCACCTCCCGCGTCAATGTCTCCCGGTCGGGAATGCAAGGCAATCCCACGCTGTTTTTTGCCACATTTTTATTGACAACACGTGTCAGTC
>JAPORU010000137.1 GCA_026710045.1 Aestuariivita sp.
ATGATCACGGCCGCGCCATCAAATATTACAGTTTTTTCAGCATGGGATCCGCCTGCCATCCAGAATGGATCACTCTAGCGGGAACCTTGGCAATCATTGCGTTCCTGTGGAGTTTACATAGAGATATGCGAAGTCTATCAGATTGCGTCTCTCGACTAGAAGGTACGGTCGAAACTCTCGTGCAGGTGCTGATCGGTCGCGAAACCAATTCTACTCAGCACGGGTCTCGTTAACAATCTTCTTTCTCAATCTTGACATCGGACTTGACATCGGATCAGGAATTTCTTGACTTTAAAAATTAGGCTATATTACCTATCTAAGTCCTTATTTTCGGCATTGTGTATCTGAATTCATACTGTCTATTAAGTGGTATTCTGGCGATCTGATCATTTTTCGGTTACTCGGGTTGCTGCGCCAAATTCGGACATGAAGGCCCGGGTCCGATGTGTTTTCTGACAACCAGCATTGTTTATTCTGTTGAAATCGCGCAGAGAACGGTATCTAACGACGTGGGACATTCGTGTCTCTCTCATATGCTCATGCGATCAGGAATCAGGACATCCCTATGAAGCGATTATGTTCATTTCTCATGGCTCTGACACCATTGATTGGACAGCCCGCACTTGCCCAGGCTGAAGGAGTTTTCGGAAAGCCCGTGCCCGGAGGTACGGGATTTCAGCCGGCGGTCACTGAATTGGCGCGAGATTTGCAGTGGCTGGACCTACTGATTCTCATAATCATCACCGCGATCTGTCTTTTTGTCATGGGATTACTGGCCGTATGCATTTTGCGCTATAACCGTCGAATGAATCCCGAGCCAAAGCGCTTTACCCACAATACACCGGTCGAAATTGCGTGGACGACCATTCCTATTGTTATATTGTTGTTTATCGGTGGGTTTTCGTTGCCGGTGTTGTTCAAGCAGCAGATCATCCCGGAAGCGGACATTACCATCAAGGTAACCGGATTTCAGTGGTACTGGGGTTATGAATACGTCGATCACGGCTTTGGCTTCGATAGTTTCTTGCTGGCCCGAGAGGACCTCGCCGATTACGGATACAGCGAAGACGCGTACTTGCTCGCAACGGACACGCGTGTCGTGGTGCCGGTCGACAAGACTGTTGTGATGCAAGTTACTGCGGCAGACGTCATTCATGCGTGGACCATTCCATCGTTCGGTGTCAAACAAGATGCTGTACCGGGTCGCCTCGCCGAACTGTGGTTTAAGGCCGATGAAACCGGGGTCTTTTTCGGTCAGTGCTCGGAACTTTGCGGCAAAGACCATGCTTACATGCCGATCACTGTCGAAGTCATGAGCCAGGAAGATTACGATGTCTGGCTTCAAGAATCGATTGAAGAATACGCTGGTCGTCCGCAAGAATACAAAGTTGCATCATGGTGATGTTCGCGCGATGCACGATGATGTCGTATCTCAATGATTAGATATGTCCTCCTTAATGGAGTAAGCTGTGACGGACATGAGCATTAGCGAGCAAGTGCAAGCGGGTGAGGCCGGGTTCAGCGATTATTTCGCATTGCTCAAGCCTCGTGTGATGTCGTTGGTTGTCTTCACGGCCTTCGTTGGGTTGCTGGCAACCCCCGTGTCCGTGCATCCAATGATTGCCTTTGCCTCGATCGTGTTTATCGCTGTGGGTGCCGGTGCGGCGGGTACGTTGAACATGTGGTGCGATGCTGACATCGATAAACGCATGCGGCGGACACGTCGTCGCCCTGTTCCGTCCGGCAAAGTCGCAGCTGGGGAAGCACTGGGTCTCGGACTAGCTTTGTCGGGACTGAGCATCGTCATGCTTGGGCTTGTCGCTAATCTCCTGGCGGCTGCGCTGTTGGCTTTCACGATTTTCTTTTACATCGTTATATATTCCTTATGGCTCAAGCGTGTCACGCCGCAGAATATTGTTATCGGAGGCGCCGCGGGGGCGCTTCCTCCCATCATCGGGTGGGCGGCCGCGAGCGGCAGCGTCAGTCTTGAAGCCTGGTTGATGTTTGCACTGATTCTTGTCTGGACCCCACCTCATTTTTGGGCTTTGGCGTTGTTTACGAAATCGGATTACGGTGTGGCCAAAATCCCGATGTTAACAGTAACACATGGTACAAAGGTCACGCGAAGGAGCATATTTCAGTACACTGTTGTGCTTCTTACGATTGCCGTCGCCAGTCTGTTTACTCCGCTTGGCGGGTTTGTATATCTTGCGGTCGTCTTAGGATTTGGTCCAATTTTTCTTGCCGATGCCTATCGTATCTTGCATCGCAGTGAGGAGGCGGCATGCGATGATCATTTTGCCGTCGAAAAGAGATTCTTTAAGTTATCTCTCTATTATCTGTTTTTGCATTTCGGCGCGATTTTGGTCGACTCATTCATAGGATGGAACGGTTTGGGTGCGTTGCTATGACCATTCGGGTCGAACACCCCCTGCATCGTCGTCGGCTTGGACGAAATCTGGCCGTCGGTCTCTTGCTTGCGGCCTTTATTCTCGTTGTATTTGGTGTTACTGTCGTTAAACTTGGAACGGGTCCTATGGCTGGTGCTCAGGGAGAGGTAATCAGCAAGTGATGCAAGGTAAGGCGCGTACTGTTTTGCAGACTCTTCTGGTTGTTGGGTTCATGGGTGGACTGGCATGGGCGTCGGTGCCGTTTTATGATTGGTTTTGCCGGGTTACTGGGTTCGGGGGTACACCGCGTATGGTAGATGCTCAGCCTGTCAATATTCTTGACCAAATCATAACGGTGCGGTTTGACGCTTCGCTTGAGCGTGATATGCCTTGGAGCTTCCGTCCCGTCGAACGTGAGATGGACGTGCGCATTGGCGAAATCGGATTGGCTTTCTTTGAAGCTTATAATCCGACAGATCGTCCTGTGGCCGGATCCGCTTCCTATAATGTCGTGCCGTATGAGGCCGGTGGTTTTTTTTCGAAAATTCAGTGTTTTTGTTTTGAGGAACAGATCTTGCAGGCCGGAGAACGCGTGCAGATGCCCGTCAGCTTTTATGTTGATCCGGCGATTGTGGATGACCGATATGGGCAGTTCGTGCATACAATAACGTTATCCTATACCTTCTATCAAATTGATCTACCGGAGTCGATTGTGACCGCAGCAGCGAACGACCGGCCGTCCGGTCTTTCTACCGTCCAGCGAAGGGGCAATTGAACATGGCGAATGCAACGGACCATGACTATCACATTCTAAATCCCTCGATTTGGCCGTTTATCGGTGCGATTTCCGGCTTTTCGATGTTGTTTGGCGCCGTGTTGTGGATGCACGATGTTACTCCATTTGTCTTTTGGATCGGGTTTGTCGCCGTGCTGTACACCATGTTCGGGTGGTGGTCCGAGGTGGTGAGTGAAAGCCGCCAAGGGGATCATACACCGATCGTGCGATTGGGTCTTCGCTACGGAGTCATTTTGTTCATCATGTCGGAGGTGATGTTCTTTGCCGCGTGGTTCTGGAGTTTCTTTAAGCACGCCATGTATCCGATGAGCGAATATGTTGGAACAGAATACGCGCAGCCCGAGATCTACCATGTCGATGCCTTTCATCTGCCCTTAATCAACACTCTTATTCTCCTGTTATCCGGATGCGCTGTCACGTGGGCCCACCATGGTCTTGTACACAGCAATGACCGCAAGGCCCTGGTTTGGGGATTGGGACTGTCCATTCTACTCGGTATCGCCTTCACCGCACTGCAGGGGTATGAGTATTCCTATCTCCTCTACAAAGGTTGGGAATTCGGCTCTGACAAGTTTTTTTCGAATTTCTTCATGGCGACAGGGTTTCATGGTGCACATGTCATTATCGGTACGTTATTCCTGACGGTGTGCTGGATACGGGCGATGAAGGGTCATTTTACGCCCGAGCGACATATCGGCTTTGAAGCCGCGGCGTGGTACTGGCATTTTGTGGATGTCGTCTGGTTGTTCTTGTTCTTTGCTGTTTACATCTGGGGCGTCGCGCAAATGCCCGGCACGCATTGAAGGACATTCTGGAAAAGAATTTGTCACTGTTTGATATCCTGTCATTCTGCTGGTGATTTTGCTCGCGTGTGAATTTGGTCCCGGGTTCAACCCATGCGCCGAAAATACATTTTTCTTCTCTTTGGTTCCTTTGGACTGGTTGTTCTTATGAGTTTGGGGGTTTGGCAGCTTCAGAGGCTCTCCTGGAAAGTCGAGATTTTGCACGCGATGTCCACGCGTCTTATCTCTCATCCACAGGCCTTGCCGCGTTCTCCTGATCGTGAGGTGCATCGCTATTGGCCTGTCGGGGTTGACGGGATGTTTCTGTCCGGTGAAATTCATGTTCTGGTTTCTGTAAAGCGAAAAGGTCCTGGATATCGGGTTATTGCCCCGTTTGAGACCGTCGACGGTCGAATCATCTTGATTGATCGAGGTTTTGTACCGGTCACGGAAAAAGACAAGGAACGTGTCCGGGTGGCCTCTCAGGTCCGGGGAAATCTCCATTGGCCGGATGAGATCGACGGGTTTACACCCGAACCGGATCTGGTTGGCAATATTTGGTTCGCAAGGGATGTTGAGCGTATGTCGGCGTACCTCAGGACCGAGCCGGTTCTCCTGATTGCACGGTCTGTGACAGACGAACAGGTCACACCACTGCCGATTGATGTCAGCGGTATTCCGAACAATCATTTGCAGTATGCCATCACATGGTTTTCATTGGCATTTATCTGGGTGGCCATGAGTCTTTATTTTTTGTTACGTGACGATCACGCATCTGAGGTATGAGGACGGGATGAGATATATCTCGACACGCGGACGGGCCGATGAACTGGATTTTGAGGAGGCAATGCTCACGGGGCTTGCACGGGACGGCGGGCTCTATGTGCCGCAGTCATTTCCGACATTCTCCGATGATGACATCGCGGCATTAGCTGGCCTACGCTATGAAGAGGTCGCTTTCCGGATTATGCAGCCCTTTGTGGGTGGGACGATTGACGATACTGTCTTGAGACAGGCTATTGAGAAAGGCTACAGTGCGTTTCGTCATGTTGCACGGGCACCCTTGGTGCAATTGAAACCCGGCCATTTCCTGCTGGAACTTTTTCATGGACCAACGATGGCCTTCAAGGACTTTCCGATGCAGGTGATCGGGCCGTTATTCCAATCTGTCTTGGCTCGGAAACATAAGCGTATCACGATTGTCGGTGCAACGTCCGGTGATACCGGATCCGCGGCCATTGAGGCGTTTCGGGGTCTTGAGAACGTTGATATCTTCATCCTGTATCCGGCGGGCCGCGTTTCGGATGTTCAGCGTCGACAGATGACAACTCCAACTGCGGCGAATGTGCACGCTGTCGCGATTGAGGGTGACTTCGATGTGTGCCAGGCACGTTTGAAAGATCTGTTCAACGATCTTGAATTTCGGGATGAAATCGCACTCACTGCGATCAACTCGATCAATTGGGCGCGGATCCTGGCGCAGATCGTGTACTATGTTTCCTCAGCGGTTGAGCTCGGAGCTCCCGGTCGGACTGTATCGTTCACGGTTCCGACGGGCAATTTTGGTGATATCTTTGCGGGATTTGTTGCGAAGTCCATGGGATTGCCGATTGATCGACTGATTGTTGCGACAAATCAAAACGATATCTTGCACCGGTGTCTTTCGGGCCATGGGTATCACACGGTTGAAACACTGCCCTCGATCAGTCCGTCGATGGATATACAGGTCTCTTCGAATTTCGAACGGGCACTCTTTTTCGCGTACGACCGTGATGGTCGGTCGGTCACACATCTGATGAGCACATTGGAAAACGGCGGGTTTGACGTACCCCATGATGTGTTGCGTGCCCTTACGGATGTCTATGGATCCGGACGGGTATCGGAAGAGGAGACACGGGCAACGATTGTGCGTGTCTATGAAGAGACCGGGCGATTGATATGTCCGCATACGGCGGTTGGTGTTCGCGTTGCCGAGGATTTTTTGGATCCGACCGTGCCGATGATTTCGCTTGCCACCGCTCATCCATCAAAGTTTCCGACGGCGGTTGAATCGGCGTGTGGCGTGCATCCGCCCTTGCCGTCACTCATGGATGATCTTTATGACAAGCCGGAGCGGTTCACGCAGATCGCCGATGATACACAAGCTATTCAAGACTATATCAGGAGAGCAAGACGACAATGAGTGTTCATTTTGATACCTTGTCCAACGGATTGAGAGTTGTGACGGAACAGATGCCCGGACTGAAATCTGCAGCCATTGGTGTCTGGGTGACGGCGGGTGGGCGTCACGAGCATGCGGAGCAAAATGGCATCGCGCATTTTCTTGAGCATATGGCGTTCAAGGGCACCGAACAGCGCAGTGCCTTACAGATTGCGGAGGCCATCGAAGATGTCGGTGGATACATTAACGCTTATACGTCTCGCGAACTGACGGCCTATTTTGCACGGGTATTGGAAAATGATGTCACACTTGCCCTGGATGTCATTGCGGATATCTTACTCAATCCGGTCTTTGATCCATCGGAGATCGAGATTGAGCGCAACGTCATTCTTCAGGAAATCGGACAGACGTATGATACGCCGGATGATGTGATCTTTGAATGGTTGCAGGAGCAAAGCTATCGTGATCAGTCCATGGGTCGAAGCATTCTCGGTTCCACCGATCTTGTCAAATCGTTCGCGCGTGAAGATCTGTCGCAGTTCGTCGGTGAACATTATGTTCCCAATCGCATGATTCTGGCTGCGGCCGGGAGTGTTTGTCATGATGATTTCATGGCGCTGGCGGAGCGTTATTTTGGAGGCTTGACCGCAGGCTCGGAGAACACGGTGACTCCGGCGCAGTTTACCGGTGGTGAAGCGCGGCGCGAGAAGGACCTGGAGCAGGCTCACTTTGCTGTGGCCTTTGAATCCCCGCATTATCGGGATGACGCGATCTTTGCGGCGCAGATCTACTCGACCGCCTTAGGAGGAGGCATGTCGTCGCGTCTCTTTCAGGAAATCCGTGAGCGGCGTGGTCTGTGTTATACGATTTTTGCTCAAACGGGTGCTTGTGCCGATACGGGCACGACGACCATCTATGCCGGAACGTCGGCGGACCGTATTGGTGAGCTGGCGTGTATTACCTTCGATGAAATGAAGCGGGCGGCGGGCACCATCAGCGACCTCGAAGTGCATCGTGCGCGTGCTCAGATGAAGGCCGGTTTGTTGATGGGGCTTGAGAGTCCCTCGAATCGCGCCGAGCGGCTTGCACGATTGGTGCAAATCTGGGGTCGTGTGCTGAGTCTCGACGAGACAATTGAAAAGATCGACTCGGTCACGACCGAGGATGTGCGTGCCTTTGCGTCGCATCTCATCGAGCGTGCGCCGATGGCACTCGCGGTATACGGTCCGATTGACTCGGCACCGACCTTTGACGCGTTGCAGGAGAGGCGTGTGGCCTAATGTAGGGATGTGGCGTTCTCGCAAGCTCAAAATTGAGACCGAACGCTTGACGTTGCGACCACCGGAGCATTCGGATTTCCGGCCGTGGAGTGAACTGCGTCATGACAGCCGTGATTTTCTCACAAGTTGGGAGCCAACCTGGTCTGAGGATCATTTGACGCGCCAGGCCTTTATCAATCGTGTCTATTGGGCGAATCGTGTGATCAAGAATGGTACGGCTTTCCCCTTGTTCATCATCCGCCGTGAGGATGGTGCCCTCGTTGGTTCGATCACGATCGATAACATACGCCGTGGCCCGGCACAGACCGGAACACTGGGTTATTGGATTGGTCAGCAATTTGCGCGGCAGGGATTTATGCGTGAGGCGACACTGGCGGTTCTCCATTACGCTTTTACCGTTCTGGATCTGTCGCGTATGGAGGCGGCGAGTCTTCCGGAAAACGAGGCGTCCCGTTCCTTACTTGAGGCGTCGGGATTCAAGTATGAAGGTGTGGCACAGAGTTATCTGCAGATTGCCGGACGTTGGCGCACCCATGTCATCTATGGAACGTTACGATCCGATCGACGGGGAAAGACCGATGTTGGATGACGGCGTGCGGCTTTGGAGTATCGCGATGATGTTCCTTTATCTCTTTTCCACGTGATAAATGATATTTACTTTTTTGCAAAAAATAGAAGCGAGTCTATAAATTTGTATCATGACAAGGCTTTGCCATTGGTTAATTTATTAGAATTGGTCTGCTGTTTATTCCCATTCAGAGAATAAAATGCGGTCGTGTCTTAAGGTGCTGATAAAGACATTTCGTCAGACGCCTTCCAGCTTCAGGTGAGATCGCGTTATCCATTTTACCGCTGACGGAATTCTGAAAAGGCGGCCTGTTTTATAAAAAGATCATTGCTGTAAAAATATATTCGACAGTCTTGGGACAAACAAAATTTCATTGCGATTTCAACAAGACTGGAACTCAGTTGCAAAGAACATGAATGCGATTTATTTGCTATTGACGGCGTGCCTTACCGGACCACAAATAAATGATTGCACAATCTCATCTTCCTTCACTTGCCATAATGGGTTTCAGAGGCATTCGTTCCCTTGAAATTGATAATTTAGGGCAAGTTACTCTTCTTGCAGGAAAAAATGGCGTCGGCAAGACTACTATTCTTGAGGCCATTCAGATGTTTGCTTCTAGAGGTAATCGCCACACAATTCTTGATCTTCTGGATGACCGTGAAGAATTTTCTTCAGTAAAGAGCGCGAAGGGAGATAAAATCCTATTTCCACATTGTTCATCTTTATTTTACGGATACAACCCGGAAAATGGAGATAAACTACCATCCCCTATTCAAATAACAACTACTCAGCGTAATCCTCGCAAGGTTTCCTTAAGTTTAGTTGAAGCGAAAGAAGAGAGACAGAATGAAATCTTGGACAGTGAAAGCCTTTATTTGAATGATATCCTTGTGTCTGTTGATAAGCACACACGGACTTTTCCAATTATTCCAATTGAATACTCTCGGAGATCATTACTTTTTGGACCTCGATTCCCTTCTAACCCGGACGGATGGCCATCATCTATTGCTCTTCAATCTTTAGGCCCGGGATTGCCGCAAAATGATAAGGTTGCAGAACTTTGGGATAGTATAGCCCTCACTTCATCTGAAGAATTTGTCATTAATGCCTTAAGATTGGTCACAGGAACAAAACTTGAACGTTTAGCGGTCATTGGTGAAGGATATAGAAACCGAGGTCGGCAAATGGTCGCCAAGCTCAGTTTTGCGCCACAACCAGTGCCCTTGAAGCGTCTTGGAGACGGTGCACAGCGTTTACTGGGAATTGCCTTGGCATTAGCCAATTGTCAAAACGGTATCCTTCTTATCGATGAAATTGAAAATGGCATTCACTACTCTATTTTGCATAAACTGTGGGACATGATTTTCCAGGCAGCACGCGATGGAAACATACAGGTGATTGCTGTAACCCATAGTTGGGATTGTATTTCCAGTTTTGCCCATTCTGCTATCGCAACAGATCAAGTAGGAACACTTGTTCGCCTCGAAGAGGGTGAGGATGGTCTGTACCCCGTCCATTACTCTGAGGAAGATCTTAAAATTGCGGCCGATCAGCACATTGAGGTGCGATAGCTGGTATGGGTATGATGCCGGATTCGCAGGTACTCTTGGTTGAAGGTCCCAACGACAAAAAAGTTGTCGAACATCTTTTAAAAGCCTGGGGGTTTTCCTTTAAAGAACATTTTAAGATCGAACCGGCCGAAAGCGTAGAGGAACTCCTTAAGTCAATTCCTGTTCAAATCAAGAAATCTGGAATCAAGACGTTGGGCATTCTCGCCGATGCGAACGACAGTTTCGATCGCCGTCGGCAATCTATTTCCGATCAACTTAAAAAAGCAAACTGTGAGACAGCATCAAAACTTGCACCGGTCGGCACTGTTTTTTCCGGTTGGCGAGGCATACGCATCGGTATTTGGCTTATGCCAAACAATCAAAATGAAGGAGAGCTGGAAGACTTCATTTATCGTATGATTCCCAACGGCGATCCCATATTACCCGCCGTCAAGAATTTTATTGATAATATTCCTGAAAAAGATCGGAAATTCAGCGACAAAAAACGTGTCAGAGCTTATGTGCATGCTTGGCTGGCGACACGCAAGAAACCGAATCCTATGGGCCTCGCGATTACAACTCAAGACCTTGATAAAGATGCTATAGAAGCTGTGTGGTTTTATAACTGGCTGCGTGAATTATTTCAATTTTGATGATCGCTTTTTGTTTATCGTCTACCCTATGCGCCGAGATAAAGGAGATGAGTATCTATTCAGCACCCCAGCAGTTCATTTTTTAGCGGAGTATCATCATCCGTGC
>JAPORU010000175.1 GCA_026710045.1 Aestuariivita sp.
CACCTGATGCGGCGGCGCATCCAGGACATCCTGATAGGTGGCCGGTCGCTCGGCTGCAGCAGATGCTGGCATCATTTTCCTATGCTCCTCTCTCCCTGCAAGTTGTAATAGATCATCTCTTATTGTGTGCGGGTCAATAGATAGAACGTGTTCATCCTGCCTGCGCTGCCGTCGGCGTCTAGTGTACGTATTGTGAGGGCGGTGCCAACGATTATGACCGAGTCGTGACGGTGGATCTTCGTTTCATGGTTGTTCTTCGTGTATTGATG
The DNA here is from genome assembly GCA_026710045.1 of Aestuariivita sp. Taxonomy (GTDB): domain Bacteria; phylum Pseudomonadota; class Alphaproteobacteria; order Rhodobacterales; family Rhodobacteraceae; genus JAPORY01. The sequence goes on from JAPORU010000175.1 coordinate 270, forward strand.
CATATCTTGGTATCTGGATCGGCGTGCAATGTCAATTTTGCAACAAGAAAATCCGTGCGAAACCAGCCGTTGTTACATTTGACTAAAAAAGCGGCCGTTTCGTTTCGTCGAGCATCATCTCAGAATATTGGAGAAATATATCCCGTTAGGTATTTAGCGCTTGCTAAACAAACAGGGATGAGGACAAAGGAACACGATGCTCTCTTAGGATGGTTGGCGGTGCCGATACCCGCAAATCTCGAAGAGAGGGTTGACTCAAGTCCATCACGAAAAGACCGCCGGCTCGACCCGGATATCCAGCAGGGTGCGGGTGTTGCGCCCACAGGCGATTGCGATCAAATGGATGGGCTCCTTCCGGTCGCGATATTTCTCGGCATAGCCCCGGTCCCGGATCTGGGCGAGGGCTGCGTCCAATGCAGTCTCTGTCTCTTCGGCTGTTTCGGCCATCTTGAACTCGAACAGGAACACCTGTCCGCCCGTCAAGACCACCAGGTCGGCCCGGCCCCGGCTGGAGGACTCCTCCGAGCGGACCTCCACACCGATGGCCCGAAAGGCCATGTGCAGGAGACCCGCGTACCAGGCCTCGTAACGGGCCAGATCCTTATTGTGCCACTGGTAGGGAAGGCTCGCGAGATAGGCCTTCAGCGTTGTGGCAAAGCCCTCGAAATCGTGGGCGACGAGTAAATCCCGCAGCGTCTCTCCGTCCTCCGAGGGCACCCGGTGTGTCGGGTTCAGATACATCAGCAGTTCGTCGTTCAGGCTGAGCTTGACCTCCCGGTTGGGATAGTCCAGCCGGTAGAGGGTCCGGTGGCCTCTTCGCTGCTCGTCAACGATGGTGAGATACCCGGTCTGGAATAGAAGCGCCTCAATGTCGATCGCATCAATCTCGAATTTTGACACCAACGTCTCATCGCGCCAGCACCCCTCCAGCTCCCGTGGATGCACCGCCTTCTCCATCAGCGTTTCAAAGAGGAACCGCGGCGAACCCGTTCGGAACCAGTGGGGCTTGAACATCCGGTTCCGCAGGAACAGGAGCACGTCAAACGGATTGTAGAGCCGCTCTTCACCCAACCAGTTGTAACCGTTATACCAGGTCCGGACCGCGTCCCGGTCCAGACCGTCCATCTCCGGGGCAAAGACGGTGTCAAGATCCGCATCGGTATAGCCGCATATGGTCGCAAAGCGCGGATCGAGGCTGATGTCCTTGAGATTGTTGAGACCGGAGAACAGGCTGACCTTGGAGAACATGCTGATGCCCGTAACGAAGACAAAGCGGACATGCGCGGCACTGCCCTTGATGATACCATAGAAGCCCCGCAGATACTCCCGGTTGGCCCGCGCCCGATCCGGATCCTTCAGAACATCCAGGATCGGCTTGTCGTACTCGTCTACGAGAACCACCACCCGCTGGCCGGTCCTCTGATGAAGGTGGTAGAGCACCTTCTGGAGCCGCACGGGACCGGTGCCCGTGGTCTGGTCCGGATCCAGTCCCGCAGCATGCGCGATCAGTTCCAGTTGTGCACACACACTGTCTGCGATGTTCTCCGGCTCATTATACATCCCATCAAAGCTCAGCCGCACCACCGGATGGACGACCGACCAGTCCCAGTGATCATGAATGTCCAGTCCCTGAAACAGTTCTTCGCGGCCCTCGAACAAGGCCTTGAGTGTGCTCACCAGCAGGCTCTTGCCAAACCGACGGGGCCGGGAGAGGAACCAATAGTCACCCTGCGCGATCAGGTCCCGGATCAACGGGGTCTTGTCCACGTAATAGCTGTCGGTGTTCCGCAGCCGATCGAAGTCCTGGATACCGATGGGCAGGCGTTGACGGGTCATAGGTCTATCCTTCACGGTCTGTCGATGCTTAAGGGCGATATCGGATCCATTGTATGTTCATTAACGTCAAAGGACAACAAATATGCAATCGTCCGCTTCTGCGGCGGTGGCGCGGATCATGTCGAGGGTGCTGCGTGGAGGAGGATCACAGACGATGACTTCTACCGCTGTGGAATATTATTGAGGTCTTTTATGCGCGTCATTTCAACGAGTGGGCCCTTTTTGCTCGCGAGGCTCGATATTTCGGTCGTTCTTATTGAACGATCCTGACACGGTGTTTCTTACAGATAATGTATGTGAAAAAGCCTGAACGCCAAAGAGTATTCCGATCAATCGATTAAAGAATTGAGCTGGTGTGCCATTCCGGTGATGTGGCTATTGATCCGGGAACAGGACGTTTTTACTGATGGAGGTTTTTCAATGAGAAGAACGGTTCCCTTCTCGATTGTGACTTGAATAGATAAGTTGACAACTCTAGGGCGTGTACCAACAGACATGATCATATTCCGAAATAGACTGGGTAACGCAATATGCAGGTATATGTTATGGTGTTGAATGGGCGGTATTGATGTGAGTGGCATAACCTTACAATACAGGTGTTTTCCGAGCAGCTATATCAACGTATCGGGTTCACTCAGTAAAGCATGAGTTGAGTTCCATCCTGTAAACAAGGCATTATTTTATTCACCATTCTTTAGTGGAAGTTACATCCATATGTTTCAATTCTGGATCGATCGTGGCGGAACATTTACCGATATCGTTTGTCAAGGTCCTGACGGACATATCCAAACTCAGAAACTCTTATCGGAAAATCCGGATCTTTACCGTGACGCTGCTGTACAAGGCATTCGGAACTGTCTCGGGTTAAGGGCAAATGAGCCCCTTCCTCGCGGAAAAATAAAGTCCCTCAAGATCGGTACGACCGTTGCAACAAACGCGCTCCTGGAGCGCAAAGGTGATCGAACGCTTCTTATCATTACCAAAGGGTTCGGAGATCTATTGCAGATTGGTTACCAGGCCCGACCGGACTTATTTGCGCTTAAAATTGAGTTACCGGAACTTCTTTATGAACGGGTCGAAGAAGTTGATGAAAGACTGGATGTGGATGGCAACATCCTCCAAGTTCTTGATGAAGGCGCCGCCCGTCGTGCTTTAGAAAGGGCCAAGAAAGACGGGATCGACTCAGTCGCAATTGCCTTGATGCACGGGTACGTCAATCCGATTCATGAAAGATGCATCGGTGATCTTGCGGCAGAAATCGGATTCAACCAGATTTCGGTCTCTCACGACATTTCACCGCTCATGAAACTCGTGAGCAGAGGTGAAACAACGGTCGCAGATGCCTATCTGTCACCGATATTGAGACGCTACATCGATCAACTAACCGAGGAACTGGGACTCGACGATAACGTCAAGGTCATGTTTATGCAGTCGAATGGTGGTCTTACAGACGCGCAGTTGTTTCGAGGCAAGGACGCTATTTTGTCCGGTCCGGCTGGCGGTGTTGTTGGAATGGTCAAGACGGGGGCACTCGCCGGATTCAGCAAAATGATTGGCTTTGATATGGGCGGTACATCTACCGATGTCTGTCATTATGCCAATCGTTATGAACGCAGTTTCGAAACCGAAGTAGCGGGCGTACGACTCCGTGCACCGATGATGCAGATTCACACAGTCGCGGCCGGGGGTGGTTCAATCTTATATTATCGAGATGGACGATATCAAGTAGGACCGGAGAGTGCTGGTGCGAAGCCAGGTCCTGCATGTTATCGACGGGGCGGTCCACTCACAGTCACCGACTGCAACGTCATGTTGGGAAAGCTTCAGCCGCATCATTTCCCGAGGGTTTTTGGCCCCAATTCTGACGAACCCCTTGATACAGAGATCGTTCGAGAGAAGTTTGAAGATTTAGGCAAACGGATTGCGATGGCGACCGGGGAGCCGTCCAAGGCACCCGCAGACATTGCGGAAGGTTTCTTGCGTATCGCTGTTGAGAATATGGCGAACGCAATCAAGAAAATCAGCGTACAGCGCGGGTATGACGTAACGCAATATATTCTGCAGTGCTTTGGTGGTGCCGGTGGGCAGCACGCCTGCCTTGTGGCAGACGTGCTTGGAATTCAAACCATATTTGTTCATCCTTACGCGGGTGTATTGTCCGCCTACGGGATGGGGCTGGCTGAAATCCGCAGTCTCAGGGAACATCAGTTTGAACACCCAATGAGCAAGATTCACACAGCCGAAGAGGAATTGGACAATCTGGCACGCATCACCCGATCGGAAGTCGAGACCCAGGGGGTTGACGGAAGCGACATCCGTACGGAACGACGTGCTCATTTAAGATACAGCGGATCCCATCAATCTCTCGAGGTTGATTTTGGGAGCGAAGATGAAATGCGCCAACGGTTTGAAAGTGCGCATCATGCACGATACGGTTTCATTGCAAAAGATCGGACATTGATATTTGAAGCACTCGCTGTTGAGGCGATTGGTGGAGCGACCGAGGTTGCGGATCGTGCTCGAAAAACGGTCAAGACGGAGCCGCAACCGGTTGATCAGATTACAGCGATCCTGAACGGCGATTCGGTCACTGTGCCCTTGTTTGATCGAGCCTTGCTGATGCCGGGCCAACGCATCGACGGGCCGGCAATTATCAAGGAAAAGACGGGCACCAACGTGATTGAACGTGACTGGTGCGCGGAACTGAACACTTTTGGTCATATGATCATCACACGCCGTGTACCGCTCAACCGTAACGAGGCGGTCGGAACAAAGGCCGATCCCGTTATGCTGGAGGTTTTCAATAACCTGTTCATGTCTATTGCGGAGCAAATGGGAGCAACGCTCGAAAACACAGCCTATTCTGTGAATATCAAGGAAAGATTGGACTTTTCTTGCGCGATCTTTGACCCCCAAGGTGGTTTAGTGGCCAATGCCCCTCATATTCCTGTGCATCTCGGTTCGATGTCTGAATCCGTTCGAACTGTGATAGAACTCAATCCTGACATGCAGTCCGGTGACGTGTTTGTACTGAATACCCCATTTAACGGTGGAACACACTTGCCCGATATTACGGTCATCACGCCCGTGTTTGAGGACGAGCAGACGAGACCTCTGTTTTTTGTCGCATCACGCGGCCATCATGCGGATGTCGGAGGGAAGACACCCGGTTCAGGACCCGCTGACTCAACCCATATCGATGAGGAGGGGGTGCTCATTGATAATTTCAAGATGATTGCTGCCGGAAACTTCCGGGAAGCCGAACTCCGAGACATTCTGGCCTCCGGCAAATACCCCTGTCGAAATATTGACGAAAACATAGCGGATCTGGCCGCTCAAGTTGCGGCAAATAATACCGGTGTTCTTGAGGTCAAGAAGATGATCAGGCAATTTGGCCTGTCAACCGTACAGGCCTACATGCAACATGTACAGGACAACGCCGAAGCGTGCGTACGCCGTGCCATCGGGTCACTCAAGAATGGCAAATGCACATACGAACTCGACAACGGCGATCACATTTGTGTTGCCCTTCGTGTCAATCACGACAAAAGAGAGATCGAAGTTGATTTCACCGGAACAGCGCCTCGCAATGACCTAAATTATAACGCTCCATTTGCTGTATGCCAAGCTGTTGTCCTGTACGTATGCCGAACGCTTGTCGGTAAACCCATTCCTCTCAATGAAGGGTGCTTTAAGCCAATAAGGATCATTGTACCAAGGGACTCGATGATAAACGCACACTATCCATCCGCCGTAGTTGCGGGAAACACCGAGGTGAGTCAACTCATATGCAATGCTCTCATGAATGCACTGGGCTTGATGGCGGGCAGTCAGGCCACCATGAACAACTTTATCTGGGGGAATGATCGTATCCAAAACTATGAAACGATCTGTGGCGGTACCGGAGCGGGACCGGGATTTGACGGATGTGACGCCGTTCAGACACATATGACCAATACGCGGAGCACGGATCCGGAAGTCTTGGAATTTCGTTTTCCGGTACGGCTTGAAGAAATGTCCATTCGGCGCAATTCGGGCGGAACAGGGGCCTACAAGGGTGGCAACGGTATCACCCGTCGTTTGCGGTTCTTGGAGGCGATGACAGTAACCACACTCTGTTCACATCGACGTATCAAGCCCTTCGGTGCCTTGGGCGGTGGTGCGGGAGAGACGGGTAAAGAATGGATTGAGCGTTGCGATGGAACAATCGTCGCGCATAAAGGAAATGACCAAAATCAGGTTTTTCCGAACGACGTTTTTGTCATGCAAACGCCATCCGGTGGTGGTTGGGGTCGGACATAAAGTGAGCCGAAGGATCTTGTAGGGATGTCTATCTTTATTTCCGAGATCACACATTGAACGTGGGTTCTGACACGTCTTCTAATCCAATACTGATCGTTAACCCGATGCTTCAGACCATCGGATGTCATTCCCCACAGTTGAAAGAAGGAAAGAAATGGCCCCTTTGTTGTTTGAATGTCCTCCTCGACTCACATTGCCGATCAAGGATCAAGAAGTCCGCTATCCTGTGAATCGAATCTTTTGCGTTGGGCGGAACTTTGCCGCTCACGCGGCTGAAATGGGTGTGTCTGTTGAGCGTGATAAACCTTTTTATTTCACCAAATCTGTGGCACATGCGATTTTGACCGGCGCGTCTGTCGAGTTTCCGACAGGTACGACGAATTACCATCATGAAGTCGAACTTGTCGCAGCGATCGGGAAACCACTGCATCGTGCCAGTTGCGAAGAGAGTCGGGCAGCGATTTTCGGGTATGGTTGTGGGCTCGACATGACACGACGAGATCTACAGATCGAGTTTCGTAAGAAGCAACTTCCGTGGGATTTAGGTAAGGACGTGGAGAACTCGGCAGTGTTTTCCGCCCTGGTCGCGAAAGAGGATTTTGACGATATTGCCGAACAACGCATTTGGCTCACTGTCAATGGCGAATTGAAACAAGACGCCAAACTGAATGACTTGATCTGGACGATCGATGAACTTGTGTCCGATTTATCACACTACTATCACTTACGACCGGGTGATTTGCTTATGTCCGGTACACCGGCGGGTGTCGGCCCTGTTCAGCCCGGTGATACGATTGTTGGTGGTGTCGACGGACTCGCGTGCGTTGAATTGACTTTCAATTAACGCATTTCATACGTTCTGGATATCATGCGCATTCTTGGTGAGCCGTGCAGGATTCGAACCTGCGACCTACTGATTAAAAGTCAGTTGCTCTACCAACTGAGCTAACGGCCCACGTTTCATCAGCGTAATGCTGGAATTGACATTCCACTTACGCTTAACTTATTCGCTATTCAACCTCTTCTAACATCGTGTCGGAAAATTTCCTAATCACCATTTATTTCATGCTGCGCCGGTATCATTCCGTTATCCGTCATATATACGGATAACCGGCACGGTATTAATGCCATTTTGGATAAAGACCTTTTGATAAACGACTGCTCTCATTATAAACCACCCGAACCGTTCTGATTGTTCTGTCAATCGCATCGCGTAGAACGTCACCGAATTGAGCCCATCCCCGTCACACGACCGTTTCCTGCCCTATGAATCTGCCTTTCTTGAAAATGCACGGACTCGGCAATGACTTTGTCGTTGTTGATGCACGACACAATGATGTTCAGATATCGCTTGAATTAATTCGACGAATAGGGGACCGTCGTTGCGGCGTTGGATTTGACCAACTTGCGATCATTCGTTGCATTGATTCGAAAATGCATCTGTCTTTTTTCAATCAGGATGGATCATCCTCGATGACCTGTGGAAACGCCACGCGCTGTATTGCGCACTACTTGATGAACGAAACGGGACAGAGCCGTCTTCAGTTGTTCACTCCCCGCGGAGTTCTGGAAACGCGTGCGGCCGCTGACGGCCTGACGTCTGTCAACCTGGGACATCCAGAAACCGGTTGGTCGCAGATTCCGCTCGCGAAGAATGTCGACACGTGCCATTTACCCATCGATGGTGACCCCATTGCAACGGGTATGGGGAATCCCCACTGTACGTTCTTCGTGGACAATATCGACACGATTGAACTTGAACGCATCGGTTCCTATCATGAACGCCATCCGCTCTTTCCAGAACACACGAACGTTCAGGTCGCGCAAGTTTTGAGTCGCGATCATATTCGTGTGCGAGTCTGGGAACGTGGTGTCGGGGTTACGCCAGCGTCCGGTTCGTCGGCCAGTGCAGTCACCGTTGCCGCGGTCCGCCGAGACCATTGTGCCAAAAACGTCCGAGTCGATCTCGACGGGGGAACAATCTGGGTTGAATGGTCCGATGATGGTGTGTGGAGTACGGGTCCAACAGCGCATGTGTTTTCCGGAGTCTTGACGGCCGCATTTCTAGGAGAGACGGCATGACCGCTCCTATCTTCTCAACCCATGGTTGCCGACTGAACGCGTATGAAACCGAAACAATGCAACAACTGGCTGAGAAATCCGGTGTAGAGAATACCATTGTGATTAACAGTTGTGCCGTAACCAACGAAGCCGTTCGCAAAACCCGACAAGACATCCGCAGGCGTCGTCGCTCCCATCCGGGTGCAACGTTGATTGTCACAGGTTGTGCAGCGCAAACTGATCCTGATCGTTTTTCGATCATGGAAGAAGTCGATATGGTGATCGGAAATCCGAATAAAATGCAATCCGAAACGTGGCGCCGTCTTGCCTCAAATGCATTAAGGGATGCCGGGTGTGTCCACGTCGATGATGTTATGTCGCAGACCGTTGAGAGAACGCACGCGATTCGTGCGTTTGGCTCTTATTCCCGTGCCTTTCTCAAGATTCAAAATGGTTGTGATCATCGTTGCACGTTTTGCATTATACCGTTTGGTCGCGGTCCGTCCCGGTCCGTCCCTTCGGCATCTGTCATCAATCAAATTCAACAGTTTGCCGACAATGGTTATCGCGAAATTGTTCTAACGGGTGTTGACATAACGTCTTGGGGAAATGATCTGCCCGGAAACCCCAGGCTTGGCGAACTCATTCTGAATATCCTTCGCCGAGTCCCCGATCTTCCCCGACTTCGCATTTCGTCCATCGATTCCGTCGAAGTTGATGACGCTTTATTCGAAGCCATTGCGGACCAACCGCGCCTTATGCCCCACTTGCATCTATCTCTCCAGCACGGTGACAATATGATCCTCAAGCGAATGAAGCGCCGGCATACACGGGAGGACGCCATAGCGTTTTGTCAAAAGGCGCGCGCGTTACGGCCCAGCATGACATTCGGCGCGGACATCATCGTCGGCTTTCCAACGGAGACCGACTGTCATTTCCAGAACTCCATACGGTTGGTCGAAGATTGTCGCCTGACGTGGTTGCATGTCTTTCCTTTTAGTGCACGGGACGGAACACCGGCAGCGCGAATGCCGCAAGTGACCGGCGCAACAATTCGAGAACGGGCCAACAGATTACGTACCATTGGAAGAGAGGCCGTCATGCGTCATCTTTCGTCGCAAATTGGTGTTAAACATAAGATACTGATGGAATCATCTGACAAGGGTCGAACAGAACAGTTTGCCGAGGTCATTTTTTCTGAAAAGCAAACCCGAGGAGACATTGTTCATGCCACAATCGATCGGTTCTCCGACAATACGCTCTTCGCAACAGATTCGTTCGGTGAACCTCATAATTGACTGATTCATCCCCACGTGTGTGGGGAACAGTAATAACGGTAACGTTACTGAAAATCCCTTGCCGGTTCATCCCCACGTGTGTGGGGAACAGCCTTTCGAACCATAACGAGACTGCAGCAAATCCGGTTCATCCCCACGTGTGTGGGGAACAGAAAAAACGGATACCAACCAGCCGCTAACGACTCGGTTCATCCCCACGTGTGTGGGGAACAGGAATACATCGAGGACACGATTGACATTACCAGCGGTTCATCCCCACGTGTGTGGCAATGGCATTCGCTTAAGCTGGAGAAAAATCTGTTGTAAAAAATGTTTTCCAAGCGGTTGAAATCATAGGTTAAAATTTTTTTACGAACCGGGGGTTAACTTCGCGCACCGAATCGGCATGCTAGCCGTGGGACATCGGGAGTTGTGTCAGGGAT
>JAPORU010000159.1 GCA_026710045.1 Aestuariivita sp.
GCATCGCTGTTCTGGAGGGAATGGACATCGACCCTCTCCCAGTCCGGCGTCTCCGATCGGTGCTCCTGGCGCTCCAACAGGCGTTTGACGATCCGCCGCGCCTCCGTCTCAACCACGGCAGGAAGCGTCATGAAATTGAGCGTCGTCTGATGCGTCATCAGCTCGTCCACGCGTTGGCACAAGAGCGGCCAATCGCCTTGATCAATGGGAAAGTGACGTCCGAGGTTCAACAGCGTCTTCTGGCGGACCTTGTCTCCCTCCCGCCGGCTCTCGACCAGACGGTGGGAAAAATAGGATTCCCCGCTCGCCGTGGTGCGTGTTCGGATCTTGCGAATAAACATGCGCCCAGCCTACCGCAGGGCGGGTCGCGGCGCAAGAGGCAGACATCACTTTATGTCCCTACATTGAAGAATCACACACCCGTAAACATCTAATATACTGATTTTAAAGCATAAAAAATTCCATCCGATCGCGAAAATCCTCGAATATGACCATTCTCCGCGAAATTTTGTTAAAGATGGGCTAACGATTCCCGTCGTCATTCCTATCGCCATTGGTCTGAATTGGGATCTGATCTGGTTCGGTGTGATTATAGTGGTGGTGCTGGAAATGGGCATGATAAGCCCGCCCGTTGGTATCAATGTCTTTGTCGTGAAATCGATTGCGCCCGACGTTCCAATGAGTACGATCTTCCGCGGCATCTGGCCCTTTTGGCTCGCGATGGCATTGATGATCGTTCTCTTGATCGCTTTCCCTCAGATTGCATTGTACCTGCCGGAAACTCTCACAAGATAGCGAAGCGACGCTTTCTTGGCGGGCGCAGCGACTCCGAACGTGATCCTATACACGCTTTACACGAAGCCTTGTTTTCAGATCGGTCTTGCACAAGGCATGCAGAAAGCATGTCTTCTCGGAGATATCGAGCATTTCCTGAGCCACCTCATTACTTTCCGAAGTCTCAAGATACACATGCGTCTCGATGGGATCGGCCTCACCTGCCGTACCGGTCCCGCCACTGGCCCCTCCAAGACTGAAATGCGTGTCCTGAACAATGCGATAGCCGGGCAGATCCCGCTTCAGTATCGAAACGAATCGGCCGAACTGGGTCATGAAACAGAAGCCGATTCCGGCACTGATCAACGTGTTTGCATCGGGCGCGCGCCCATCCTCGGAACTGAGCAACATAAAGGACGTGCCATGGGGCGAATACTGCATCTGCTGGATCTCTTTGATCCCATCTTCCCTGAGCTCGGCGACAGCACCAATATTGAGGCGCCTGTCTTGCTCATCTGAAAGCGAAGCGCTGCCCGTTGCCGTGCCTTTGACGACATCTTTCTTGGGGGTTGGCCCTATCTTCAACATAAGGTTGCTTGTGCTGTCCACGTCAGGCTTCGCAGCACCGAACTTGTCACCGGGATCAGGAAGCATGGCTCCTTCGAGTTCCAACGCCTGTCCTGTCGGCAGTTCAATGCCATTCCTACTGAGTTTGAAACAGCTTTCGATCTGCCCCCGCATCAGTCCATTGATGGGCGAGGCAACAGTCGCATCGACCAGAAATTCATTCGACTGGGCGTCGCTCAAATCGCAATCGATCTCGACCTTAAGCTCTATGTTCTCGGCTCCTCCCACCATCGTCCGTTTCATCATGGACCCTTTCATGGTGTAGAAGTTGTCTTGAATGAGCTTTAACTTACGGATCTCGACATCGCGAATTTTTGCCAGCGCCAGGATCTCGTTCATGAAACTGGCGGCCATGCCGCAGGACAAGAACGCCAGCGGACAACACGCCGCATCATGACCATTCAGATACGGCCCCTCGTCGCTGACAAAGCGCCAGACCTCGCCCGTTCTTGCTGACCGTACCAAAGCCTCTTTTTGAAACCCGCTCAAGGAGCGCACCCACGTGCGCAACGAGTCACCCTTGCGGTTCTCCGGTGCAACCAGTCCGATCTCATCCGCATTTGCAACTTTGAAGAAAGCAGGCAGCGCACTTGCGCCAATGACATCATCACCGAGTTTTACCATGTCAAGAATCCCTGTTTTAACTTAAGCGCTTGTAACGTTGGTCGGCTCGGAGCGGTTTCGCTCCAGATTTTGAATATGATGAAAAACCAGCCATATCACGCCCACAGCCAAAGCCGTACCATAAACTATCGGATCTTCGAACATCACGAGCATGGACAGCATCAGGCGCAACAATGAGTCCCAGAACGGAAGCCTTGCGCGGTCAAATCCGGCCAGCGCGCTGGCCAGCAGATAAAGAGCGACGAATACCCGGACCATTAACCAACCCAGCGAAGCCCAATCAATCGTGCCATCGTATCCGGGGAGGTACCGGATGTCCGCTCCGGAGCTGTTCGTCGGGTCTATGACGGCTGCCTCGATCAGAAGCACTTCGGGATAGAGCGCAAAAACAAACGGGATCACGAACATCACGATACCCACCTTGACAGCCGCAAAACCTGTGGACATCGGCTCGGCCTTTGTAATCGAGGCCGCCGCAAAGGCGGCCAGTGCAACCGGCGGCGTTATGGCCGAGGCGACCGCAAAATAAAAAATGAACATGTTGGCTGCAAAAACAGATATGCCCAGTCCTGCCAGAAGCGGTCCCATAAGCAACGCGACATTGATATAGGCCGGAACCGCCGGCATCCCCATTCCAAGCAAGATCGCAAGCAGCATAGTCACGAATAGTGCTGCAAGCCGGAACATGACCGAGCCTTCTGCGCCAAGGTCCAAACTCTGCAACCATTGCAGGACATCAAGCGAAATAAAGAACGGCATGCCAGTGAATTTCAGACAGAAATCGATGATCGTGACCGCCAGGAACATCAAATAGAGCGTTGAGATGAGTTTTCCAGCATCAGCGAAAGATTCCAACAGCTTGAACGGTCTGGCCCGCACCTCGGGATCCAGAAACAAGGCAAAGCACAAGACAAAGACAGCCCACCAACCGGCGCTTCCAGCGTCACCCGCCGCATTCTGAACAAGCTGTAGAATCCAGGGCAGGCTTTGAACGCTACATCCACCTCCTTCCGTGAAACTGCGTTCAGCACCCAAAAGCCCGGCAAACAATCCACAGCCCACCTCTTGTTTGCTGGTCAGCAACAGGAAAAGAATGATGAGAATCGGTACAAAGATCATGACCAGGTTCAGGATGTCTTGCCGACCGATGATCATATCGTCTGTAATCTCGCCAATGGGTTTGATCCTTTGCTTCCGGGCCTGAAAGACAACCGAGAGAAACAGACACAGGAAATACGCCAAGGCTGGCAAGACCGCCGCGATAATGACCTCATTGTAAGGAACACCGGTCAATGCAGCGAGAACGAAAGCCGCAACCCCCATCACCGGTGGCATAATCGACCCGCCAGAGGACGCGGCCGCCTCCATCCCACCCGCGAACACCTTTGAGAAACCGCGCTTGATCATCATCGGAATAGTCAAGACGCCGGTTGAAAGCACGTTCACGATTGGTCCACCAGAGATCGTTCCGAACATGGCCGAGGAAACGATAGCGGCATGGGCCGGCCCGCCGCTCAGGTTACGTGTCCAGCGGAAGGCAAGTTTGATCAGTGACTTGCCACCTGCGGAGGCCCCGAAGAGAGACCCTAGAATCAGATATGGAAAAATCTCGTTCAGGATAATATCCATGAAACGACCCAGGAAGCCAGAGGCATTGTTGACAAGAATATCGTGAACCCGAGGTCTGCCATCCGACAACAAACGCGGCTCACCTCCAATTTTTGTCACGAGATATTTGTTGATGTCTTCGGTGCCGTAGAAATACCAGACCAGCACGGTCGCGATGGTGTAGGTGGCAACCAAAATAGCCACCAGCACCAGCGGCAACCCCCAGACCCTGACGTTGTAGGCCAAAAAGACAACGACGGCCAAACCAACAATGAGAACAAGCCACGGACCTGAATTGTTCAGGCATTTTGGATCTTCGACTGTTGTTGGTTGTGGCAAACCAAACAGATCGGCATCCTCTTGAGCGATCCGCAGGCTCTCAGCTATCATACGTGCCCGGTCGCCCGTTATGCGATCGATCATGCAAACCGCTTCGATCTCGGACAGATAAGTGAACGAGATGGTAAATGCCATCAGCACAAGGGCAACGTCCATGAACAGACCGAAGCCGCGCTGCACTGGCCCGCGTGACGCCCAAGCCCGCCACATCGAGTGCTGCAAGGCGACGATCACCATCATCACAGCGAAAGCGAGCGGATAGTAATACTCAAACGGAAATTTTCGAACGACGAAATGCGAATATCCCGTGAAATCCTTAACCCATTGATCAAACCCCGGGATTCCGGGCATGGCATTAATAAGTCCGAGAATGACAAAGAATGCCGAAAGCCAAAAGGTAAGGCGCATTGCCATTCCTTTTCACATATTGCCGACGGAGACGCCGCTCATTCTGTGTCTCTCTTCCTCTTTATGCATTGGACCGCGATGAATCGCGGCCCACATTTAGCCTTTGCGTCTCAGCGCGAACTCCTAGGGCTTTGCGCAGTTTGGAACGTCCAAACCCGCTTCCTCGTAAGCCGCGACCGCGCCAGGGTGGTATTTCAGTGGAACCGCACCGCAAAGCCCGAACCCAACCGAGCCAACCTGTGTCGTCGCCATGTAAGGGGCCTTGGTAAGGAAGGTGTCGACATTGTCGATCATTGCCTTGGTCAATGCCTTGGCCGTTTCAAAATCCATACTGGCATTCACGACCTCGGCGCCAACGGTCGTCGGGCTGCGCCACATGCCGTCTTCGCTTACGATTGTCAAACCTTGAACGGGTGCAATATCGGACAGATCGAATGTAATACCGGCAGTACCTGGGCTTTTGATGTACTTCTGCATAGCCTCGCCTTCCCAGATGTCCTTGGGAATTGACCAAAGCGTCATGTCACCGGCCGCCAGTGATCGGGTAATACGAGTATCCGGAAATGTTACCGGCAACATCATGGCGTCTGCCGAACCATCCGAGATGGTTTTAGGCATCTGTCCCCAATTGACTTGCAGACCGGTGTAGTCCCGGCCCTCCTCGACGCCACTGACCAGTTGCAGGATCTGGCGGTCATTCGTCAATGCCGCACCACGAGGCGGCCCATTAAGAATGGTCTTGCCGGCCACATCATCCCAACCTTTAACACTGGAGCTGTTGTATGCAAACAGTCCAAATCCGCCGTAATTAAAAAGTGTAAAGCGCCTGTACATTCCCGATTAATTCGGCACCCTTTTCTTTACCAAGGGCTGCGTACGGTCCCGCACCACGCGACATCAGGAACGTCAGGATCAGCGGCGCACCAGACACATCCGTTTTGCCTTCCGCCACATTTTGCAGCGAGTTGGTCAATGTCTGGCTATCCGCCACTTGCATATCAGCGATGCCTGCGCCTGCCGCGATTTCTGCAAGAACCGTCGTCGATGTAAACGGAACGGTACCGGGCGGTCCGGTTTCGGCCGTCAAAATGACTTGAGCATTTGCAGCCGCCACGCTGAGACCAAGCGCCACTCCCGCTCCGATGAACTTGTTGAACATGATGTCCTCCCTTTGAATCACAATTTCATTATAAGACGAATTTTGATATGGTCTTCGGATCGGGCACCACGGCTGGCGGTTGAACGTCATCCTCGTTCCAATAGCCGATCAACACACCCAACTTATCTTCCAACCCAATCATCTGATGCGCTCTCTCCTCACTCAGCGCGGTCCGCTGCCGATACTGCAGAGCCCAATCGGCCAGAGCATTGTGCATCATCTGGCGTTCTTTGACATAGTCCTCCGAGCGTCCGAGGTCATAAAATTCGTCGGGGTCGTTTGTCAGGTCAAACAGCATTGGCGAGTATCGCGGTGCATAGATGTATTTCCACCGCGCACTCGCAACCATGTATATCCGGCACTCAAGCGGCTTACGCTGAAGCTTGGCATTGAAGGGCTGCATGAAATAGTCATATTCACTGATCACAAATTTCCGCCATTCCACATCCTCGCCGTGCAGCAAAGGCATCAATGAGCGCCCGTCGATAATATGTTCGGGAACCTCGCCGCCGGCATACTCGATGAACGTCGGAACAAGATCGATGGCCTCGACCGGTCGCTGTTCCACGGTCCCACGCGTGACATCGCAAGCCGGATCCGGATCGACGACGATCAGCGGAACCTTGACCGCCGGATCATGGAAGAAATCCTTATCACCCATCCAGTGATCACCAAAATAATCGCCGTGGTCCGAGGTAAAGACGATCATTGTATCTTTCAGGAGCCCGCGCTTCTCCATGAAGTCAAACAAGACCCCGAGCTGATCATCAATCTGTTTAATGAGTCCCATGTAAGTGGGAACCACCGTTTCTCGTGCTTCCTTCCTTGAGAACGTGCGTGCGCTCACTCGGTTCTGAAACAGTTGCGCCAGGGGATTGACGTCTTCAAGTTCGACCTTGGAGCGATGAACCGGTTGTATATCTTCCGGCCCATACATGTTGTTGTAGGGCGCGGGCGCAATATAGGGCCAATGCGGCTTGATATAGCTGAGATGCAAAAGCCAAGGCGTTGCCCCATCGTCTTCCACCAGAAATTCCATGGCGCGGCGGGTCATGTAGGGCGTCTCAGAGTCTTCGTCAGAAACAATGGCAGGCTTATCGGCGATATCGTTGAAGAAACCAGAACGTACGTCGCCGTCAACCTTGACCGAATTGGCCGCCCAATGCCACGGATTCGCGTGGCTATCGTAACCACGTCCGTTCAGGTACGTATTATAGGCGACATTCGGTTTGACCATCATGTCGGGGTGCACGCCATCGTCCCTTTCATAGACCTCAAACCCGGCCTGTGAATGATGCACACCAATCTTGCTGGTTGGTTCGATGCCAAGCCGTTTCATTCCCTCCTGATCGGCAATCATATGGGTCTTGCCAACCAGAACCGGGCGTATACCCAAAGGTTTCAAATGGTCACCGATGTTATGCTCACCAATACGCAAGGGGATGAAATTGCCGGTGGCCCCGTGCGACGACACATATCGACCTGTGTAAAAACTCATGCGACTTGGGCCGCAAACAGGCGATTGAACATACGTGTTGGCAAATCGCACGCCGCGCTCTGCCAATGTGTCAATGTTCGGTGTTTGTAATGTCTTGTGCCCAGCACAAGACAAATAATCATAGCGCAATTGATCGCACATGATGAAGAGGATGTTCTTGCGCTTTGACATGAGCTTAGAGATTCACCTTACCGCCATCGACGTTCAACGTCTGACCCGTCACAAAATCGCTGTCTGGCGTTATCAGATACATCAGCGATCCCAGCAGATCTTCCGGTACCATTTCCCGCTTGATCGAACGCGATTGCACGGTTGGCGCACGCGCCGGATCAAACCCAGTGTGTCCCTGAATGGATTCGCTCTCCGTCAATCCCGGCGCAATGGCATTGATCTGGATGTTCTTGTCGCCGAGTTCACGACCGTAGCCACGGGTCAAAGCAATCACGGCACCCTTTGACGCAGTGTAGTGCGACAGGCCCGGTGGGCCGTAGTAGAACGTGCCCGACGCAATGTTGACGATCTTGCCCCCGCCTGCGCGCAGCATTGCCGGTACTACGGCCTTGGTTGCCTGGTGGACACCGCGCGCATTGACGGTCATCACCTTATCGAATTCGTCATTATCGATCTGCAAGAAGGGCTTGGGCTGCAGCGCTGCGAAGATCGCGGCGTTGTTCACCAGGATATTCAACGCGCCGAACTCCGTTTCCGTTGCCTCGACCATACCGGCAAGACTCTCATCAGACGTGACGTCCACAGTCATGCCGATTGCCGATCCACCAGCGTCCTTGATCATGGAAACCGTTCCTTCCGTGTCCAACACATCCGTCACTACAACGTTGGCTCCTTCACGGGCCATGTGCTTCGCCATGACCGCGCCAATCCCGCGCCCGGCACCGGTAATCACGGCAGTCTTGCTGTCCAAACGTCCCATTCTATTCCTCCCTGTTCGCCTACTCGGCTTCCTTCAGATTTCGATTTCGAGAATTCTTGCGACTTCGGGCCAACTCATCGCGCCATTTTCGCGCAGATCATTCGTGAGATCCTCAGGCACCCAGTCAAGGAAAACACCCTTGAAGTTGGGTCGTGCCTCAACCTGCGCAAACCAGCGCTCAACATTCGGCAATCGACCGCTCTCCCACATGCCACGCATCGACATCATCGCAAGTCGGTTCACATATGGGGTCACGGCAATGTCCGCAATGGTGAGGCGATCACCCACCAGCCAATCATGCCCGTCAAGTGCCCTGTCCATCTTCTTGAGATAGTTGTCATAAAGTTTGATCTTGATCGGCGCTTCGGGTGCATCAAAGCCATCGCGGACAAAGATCTTTTTTTTGATATTCCAATCGGCCGTGACCGACAACTCCGGTGTCGACGCAAGGAATTCCTTCACACCGTCCGGTCCAAGGTTCTTGGTCACGGTATGACGATGCGAACAGACAAAGGTCACCGCCCCGCAAGCAGGATGTAACTCTTCGTCTACCGCTTTCGTCCAATAGCGCACTTGCGTATACTCACAAGGATCGCTCGGGTGCAAGCGGATCGAAGGATCAATGAGGTCCAGATACTCGCAGATCACGGTGCTGTCTGTGATCACCCGATCATCATGCACCAATGTTGGCACCACCGATTTTGGGTTCAATTTTTGGTATTCAGGATCGAACTGCTCACCCTTTAGAATGTCGATATAAACACCGTCCCACTCAATGCCTTTCTCGGCCATGGCAAACCGGACCTTGGCGGCACAAACCGACGAGCCGTGATGATAAAGGGTATAACTCATAGCTGCACCGTTACCCATTTCAGTTCGGTCATCGCCTCAAGATCGGCGTCCGTACCCTCACGTCCAACACCGCTTTCACCATTACCACCGAAGGGAATATGCGCCTCATCATGGATGGTTGGGCCGTTGATATGACACATACCAGCGCCAATATTCCGAGCAAAGTGAAACGCCCGATCGATATCCTTGGTGAAAATCGCGGAAGACAGACCATATTCTGTGTCATTTGCCTTCTCGAGACCCTCCTCATAGCTATCGATGGGATAGATTGACGTCACCGGACCGAATGTTTCGGTGCGACACACCGTCATGTCCTCGGTTACTTCTGTCAGCAAGGTTGGCTGACAACGGTTTCCTTCCCATTCACCTCCAGCGGCAATGATGGCCCCCTTGGCAACAGCATCGGAAATATGGTCTCTTACACGCTGACGTTGACGATCCGAAATGATCGGTGCGATCACTGTGTTCGGATCCCGCAAGGCCCCCATACCGACTTTGGATGCGATCATTGAAAACCGCTTCACGAACGCGTCATAGATTGGACGTTCGACATAGAAGCGGCTTGACCCGATGCAGGCTTGACCCGCGAACATAAAGATCGATTTTGCAGCCAGCGGCATAACCCTATCCAGATCCGCATCAGCGAGCACGACAGTCGGACTCTTTCCACCCAATTCAAGTGTATTGGGCGTCTTGTTCTTCGCGCAGATCTCGTTGATGTGCTGACCAACGGCGCTGGAGCCCGTGAATGTTACGAAATCGACATCCTCGTGCCCGGTCAGATCATCCCCGATTTCCGCTCCGTCACCTGTCACGACGTTGTAGGCACCTTCCGGCACGCCCGCTTCCGCCACGATTTCGGCAAAGAGCACGCTGAGATGCGGTGCCAGTTCTGATGGAAGATGAACAATCGTGTTCCCGACGGCCAATGCGTTGGCGACCAGTCGGGTCGTCTTGATCAGCGGGACATTGAACGGCGTAATCACGGCCACCACACCCAAAGGCTCCCGAATTGACATTGAGAAGGTACCCGGCCGATCCGACGGAATCGTCTCACCGCGCACATTCCGGCACATTCCAGCGGCCGCACGGACCATGGTCAGGCCTTTGGTGAACTCGAACATTGCCTTCTGCACAGGCGAGCCGATCTCATCAATCAAACAATTGATCAGATCCTCCTTGCGCGCCTCCATAATCTCGGCCACGCGCAAAAGCACGCGCTCACGCTCTGTTGGCGTCGTGACCTTATACGCGGGGAATGTCGCCTTTGCTGCGGCAACAGCCTTACGGATATCGTCCCTAGTATACCAACATCATTGTATTGATGTTTAAAGCCGCAGACATGTTGTTTTG
>JAPORU010000031.1 GCA_026710045.1 Aestuariivita sp.
TATTCCGGTAAATCGCAAAAACAATGAAATTTGACGAATTTTTCGAAAATTTTGTTAAAGATGGGACGAGATTCACGATTTGAATTTGGCGAACTTGGACATTCTCACGATGGTCCAATGACTTGGTTTCTAAACGAATAAAAGTGAGTCAATGAATGATGATTCAGACTCTAAGAGTTCACCCCGCCAACAACGTACCCATCGCCATTGCGACAGCGGCCTGGGTCGGGTCTATAACCGGCACACCGAGTTCCGTCTCCAGCCCTGCGCGGTGCCGTGCCATGCCGGCGCAACCCAGAATTACAACACCGGCACCGCGGGTTTTTAACTCCTGGCCGACTTCGACCAACTTAGCAAAGGCATCGTCGCCGCGAGCACTTTCGGCCACGCTAATGTTCAACGCGATCTCTCCTGCCAACCTGCCCAGTACACCCATACGCGCCATGAAGCGGCGATGGCGGGCAATCGACCCCTCGGTAATCGCCAAAACTCCGAACTGGTCTGCCCGTGCCATCGCTGACAATACGCCACTTTCTTGAATGCCAAAGACCGGCCGGCGGGTAACCGAGCGGCAGGTGTCAATTCCAGGATCGGAATAGCAGGCGATAACAAAAGCACCGGCATCCCGGCGTGATTCGATCAACTGCGCCAGCGGTAGAATCACGCTGTCGCTGTCAAGCTGGCTTTCGATGCCGAACGGCCCTCCGGCTAAGGTTAAACATTCGATCACCGGCCCGCCCGGCAGCCGAAACAGTTCCAGCACCGCATCAAGGCCCTCGGTCACCATTACGTTCGAGTTGGGATTAATGACAACGATCGGCCCAGTCACGGCAACACCTCTGCTCCGAAATTGGTTGCAGGATCGGTCTCGGCCAAATGTGATCCAGTCATCCCAGTCAGATCCACCTGTCCACGCGCCACGAAAGCACCGTCGCCAGGACTGGCCAGTAACTCGCCTTTGTCCACAACAGGCCGGCCACGCGAGAGCACTGTAACCGGCCAGCCAGTCACTTCCATGCCCTCAAACGGATTGTAATCCATCGCATCATGCATCGCCCCGGCCACCCGTGTTTCTTTGGGGTCCCAAATCGCAATATCAGCATCGGCGCCGATGGCCAGTGTTCCCTTACTCGGCAGCATACCATACAGCCGCGCAGCATTGGTTGAGGAAAGCGCGACAAACTGGTTAAGGCTAATCCGGTTCTTGACCACGCCTTCCGAGAACATCATTGGCAATCGCATCTCAATGCCTGGCATACCATTGGCGATACGGCGAAAATCGATATCACGGCCGGCGGCAAACTTACCGCTGTCATCAAAACGATAGGGGGCGTGGTCGGAAGAGACGACAGAAAAGGTATCGGCCGCGATGTGACTCCAAAGCGCCTGTTGCGTCGCTTTATCTCGCACGGGTGGTGAGCAAATATATTTAGCGCCTTCCATACCTGGCAGATCCATATCATCACGGGTCAGGAACAGATATTGCGGACAGGTCTCACCGAATACGAAAGCCCCCTCTGCTCGGGCGCGACGAACGCATTGCGCGCCCCCCGGAGTCGACACGTGGACGATCATCAGTGGCGCATTCACAAGCCGTGCAAGGCTAATCGCACGGTTGATCGCCTCTTCCTCGGCCAACCCAGGCCGAGCCAGGGCGTGATAGCGCGGTCCGGTATAGCCATTTTCGGTTAGCCGAGTTGCCATCCAGTTTAACATGTCATGGTTTTCGGCGTGGACCATGGTCAGCCCGCCATATTGACGTGCGACGGAGAGGATATCGAGGAACTGCGCGTCATTGACGCGAGTGGCGTAGGTCATAAAAACCTTAAAGCTGGTGACGCCGCGCGCAAAAGCCTCGGGCAGTTCGGCCAAAACATCCTCCGTCGGATCCGTCAGGATGAGGTGATAAGAATAGTCGATCACCGATTTGAGTGCTGCCCGCTCATCATAGGTAGCCAGCGTGTCCTCCACAGTCTGCCCATTCTTCTGAGCGGCAAAAGGTACGAAGCAGGAATTGCCGCCGAATGCCGCCGAGATTGAACCGGTTTCATAATCATCAGCAGTCATGATTCCCATGCCACTTTCTTGGGCGATATGGCAATGCGTCTCAATACCACCGGGAAGGACCAGCTTACCGGCAGCATCAATCACATCCTCGCCCGTCAGCCCCTCACCCAAGGTAACAATACGGCCGCCACGAATGCCAATGTCGGCAGCGAAAACCTCGGACGCGGTGGCGAGAGTTCCGCCACGGATAACTAGATCGTGTTGCATCACCTCCTCCTCAGACCGAGCGTATCATGCCGCCGTCACAGCGTAACACACTGCCGGTGATATAACTTGCTGGTTCGCTACAGAGAAAAGCGGCCGTAGCGGCGAATTCTTCGATTGCACCATAGCGTCCCTTTGGAATGGTTGCACGGCTGGCTGCGCGCACCTCATCGATCGTCTTTCCGCTCCGCTTGCCGGCAGCTTCGTCCAGTTGATCGACCCGTTCGGTATGGATTCGGCCCGGTACCAACATATTCACCGTAATGCCATCGCCGGCGAGGTCATTCGACAGCGATTTGGACCAACCCAAAAGGGCTGAACGAACCAGATTCGACAACCCCAAATTCGGGATCGGTTGGATCACTCCGGAAGACCCGATAGCAACAATCCGGCCCCAGCCTCTGGTTTGCATATAAGGGACCAACCGGGCAGCGAGTGCGACGACGCGGCTCACCATAGTGTCGAAATGGGCAGTCAGGGTCAACACGTCCGCATCGACCATCCGCCCCGGCGGCGGCCCGCCGGTATTAACAATCAAAATGTCCGCCCCTCCCAGCACCTCCACCACCGCAGCAGCCAGCACATCAACCGATGCCGGGTCGGCAAGATCTGCAATCACGTACCCGGCACTTCCGCCACCTGCGGCATTGATCCTGTCGGCTAGCTCTTTCAACCGCTCTTCACCACGTCCCGTAAGCAGGATGTCCACACCCTCAGCCGCAAGCGCGGTCGCGATACCGGCGCCCAGACCCTGGCTTGAAGACATAACAAGCGCTTTCTTTCCGGCGATCTGCAGATCCATCAGGTCAACTCCTTCAGTTTGTGCTCTAGACGCGCCATCAGGCGCGTCAGTTCGGCATGGTCATCGGCAGTCAAAGTGGGTCCCGGTGCCCGCACAATGGCCGAGGCCAAAACACCGCGCCGCTGCAGTATCGCCTTACGGATGGCGAGGCCCAAACCCAGCTGCTGTTCATACCGTACCATCGGAAGATAAGCGTCGAACAAGTCCTCAGCCCCATCTGCATCACCAGCTTTGTGGCGCGCCACCACCTGCACCAACATTTCGGGATAGGCAAAACCAGTCATGGCACCATCGGCCCCACGCTGCAGTTCCTGCGGCAAAAACAACGCGGAGTTGCCAACCAGAATCGACAATCGAGGAACCTCACCACACCCAGTCTCAGCCCGGACACGGGAAAGTTTGGTCAGACCAGGCCAGTCCTCATGTTTCAGCATAACAATCTGCGGGTTCTCGCAGGTCAGCTCAATGATCGTCTCCACGCTGAAATTCACGCCGGTGGTCTGCGGATAGTCCTGCAGACATATCGGCACGTCGGGTCCCAGTGCGTGGCAGACCTGCGCAAAATAGGATTTCAGCTTTGCCTCGGTCGACAGCCCCGGCATCGGGGCCACCATAACGCCCGCAGCGCCGCATTCCATCGATGCATGCGACAGCCGCGCCATGTTGTCAAGCCCGGCACCCGACACACCGACTACCACGGGCACCCGACCGGCGACGCGGTCCAAAACCAGCTTGGCAAAAGCCAGAGATTCATCACCCGATAATTTCGGAGCCTCCCCCATAATTCCCAGGATTGTCATGCCGCTGACCCCGCATTCGAGGTAAAAATCAACCATCTTATTGGTACTATCAAAATCCAGCCCACCGTCATCGACAAATGGCGTGGCGGCAATGATGAAAACACCCTGTGAGCCTCGGTGAATGTTTTGCGTCATGTTCAGTCCTTTTGGTTTCCTGCTTTGTGGTGTGGCCCGGGGATTGCACACTCCTTGATTTCATCGAGTCGCGCATACCGGTCTGCATAGAGCCTCGCGAGAGGGAACTGCTTGCCCCAATCCACCCGCAGGGTGTCTGGATCGACAAGCCCATCACGGGCGGCCATGCCCACAGCCCGCCCGACCAGAATCGAGCGCTCTTGGCTCAGCGACAGCGCGAACATCCGTACGCATTCAATAGCCACCGGCACATCTGCAAAACGCGGCGGCGCGACTTTCGCCGAAGCGGCAAGATTCAGGCTTAACGCTTTGGGCTCGCTCTCATCAGGCGCGTAGGTTGCAGCAGTTGCCACCAGTGCCTTTACCGATTCTGGAGTAGCAATGTTCACGACAAACTCACCGGTGGCGTCGATATTAGTTTCGGTGTCCTTCGCGCTGCCATCAGCGCGGTGTTCAAACCCGACGATCACCACCGCTGGATCCTGCCCGAAGATGTTGAAAAACGAATAGGGCGCAGCATTTACAGTGCCGGAAACACTTAACGTCGTGATCCAGGCGATGGGCCGCGGGATCACCACTGCCGTCAGAAGCTTGTAGCGATCATGAGACGTCAAGACATCAAGATCAATTTGGAAAGTCATCGTTCAGGCACTTCCGCACCGGTCTGTGCACAGATGCGTTGGTAATGCTCAATCCTGCGGTGACGGGCAAAATCGAATATGGTCGTTTTACCAAACGTACAGACATCCATGTCGCAGACATGAACGATCAGTTCGTCCTCCTCCTCCTCGGCTGCCCTTGCCACGACATAGCCGTTCGGATCAACGATGATGCTGCCACCTAAAAGCGGGTGCCCATCCTCGACACCGGCCTTGGCGATACCCACGACCCAAGTAGCGTTCTGATAGGCGCCAGCTTTCATCACCAGTTCCGAGTGATACAACCTTTTTTCAGGCCCTTCATCCACCATCTGACTGTTAACCGATGGGGTATTGTAGCCCAGAATAATCAATTCAACGCCCTGCAGACCCATGACACGATACACCTCGGGCCAGCGCCGGTCGTTGCAGATGCACATTCCCATAATCGCATCTAAGTTGCGCCAGACCGGAAAACCCAGATCGCCGGGTTCAAAATACCGTTTCTCGAGATGCTGAAAGGCACGTTCAGTGTCATATTCGGAATGTCCAGGCAAATGCACCTTGCGGTACTTTCCAATGATGTTTCCCGCACGGTCAGTCATGATCGACGTATTGAAATGCCGCCCATCAGGGGTCAGTTCAGCGTAACCGAAGCTGATAGCGATACCCGCCTCTCTTGCTACGGCGAAAAGTGGGGCGGTTGCAACATTCGGCATCTCACGTTCGAACCAGGCATTGACCTCGACCTGGTCTTCCATATACCAGCGGGGAAAGAATGTTGTTAGGCAAAGCTCCGGAAAAACCACTAGGTCGCAGCCAGCCCCCTTGGCCTGGTCAAGCAGCGCAATCATTCGTTCAACCACGGCTTCGCGGCTATCTGCTTTTTGAATTGGGCCCAACTGCGCCCCGCCAATTACGATCGTGCGCACTGCACACCTCCATTCCTGATCATGTTGCCAAACCACGCCCAAATCGGCTGACGAGACGCACTAGAGGCCAAAGAAGCACAAGATACACACCGGCTGCCAGAACGATCGGCGACGCATTATAAGTCACTGATCGCGCCATGTCGGCCGAATAGAGCATCTCGGCCAGGGAGACGACCGAAGCCAGAGAAGTGAGTTTGATCACCTCAATCGTGTTCGATAATAAATCTGGCAGGACGTTGCGAACCGCTTGCGGCAGGATCACATGGGTAAGCGTTTGTATGGCGCTCAGTCCGGTTGAGCGCGCCGCCTCAGTCTGGCCGAAACCGACCGATTGAATGCCGGCGCGGAAGATCTCGCCGTAATAGGCAGAATTGTTCAGGAAGAACGCAATCACCACAGCCGCAAACGGTGACAGACGAATGCCGGCAAAAGGCAGGCCTGCATAGACGAAGATCAGCAAAACCAAAGGAGGGATAGCGCGGAAGAAATCGACGAACACCACCACGGGCCAGCGAATCCAGTGCCGCCTCGCCGTCGACCCAAGCGCCGCCAGAAGCCCGCCGCCAAGCCCCATCGGGATCACAGCGAGGCAAATCAGGACAGTCATGCCAAGCCCCTGGAGCACCGTGGGCCAGGCTGCGACCATGATCTCCAGATTGAAAAACTGATCGACAATCCGATCCATCTCTCAGGCCTTCCTCCAAGCAAACCTATGCTCCAGCCAGCGCGACATGACGACCAGAGGCAGGAACAAGAGCACATAAGCGATGGCTGCCAGCATCAACGGTGAAGCATTGCCAGAGAAAGACTGTGCCGTCGTCGCCTGATTCAGGATGTCCGGCACACCAATCACGGTGCCCAGCGCCGTCATCTTGGTGATTGCAATGGCTCGGTTGGTCAGCGGAGGAATCGCCATCCGCGTGGCTTGTGGCAACGCCACCCAGACCAATGCCTGCGTAAATCCGAGACCAGTCGAACGCGCAGCTTCCCACTGCCCGCGGTCAACCGAAGTGATACCAGCCCAGATGATTTCCTCGGAAAACGCAGCCAAAATCAGCATCAGAACTAAGAAGAGGACCAGAAAGCTGGACAAGAATATCCCTGCATTCGGCAATCCGAAAAATACTATGAGGATCAGAACCAACGGCGGAACAGCACGAAAAATATCTGCAAAGACTACAATCAAAAAGGATAAAAAATGGTTCTCATAGGCCCTGAGCAGAGCCAGAAAGGTACCCAGTACCACTCCGACGATCACGATCAGTAGCGACAGTTCGATCGTGACCCACACACCCTCCAGGATCGACGGAGCGTATTTTGACAGAACCGTACTATTAAAGAATGTTTCGATGAACCGATCCCACTGGTCCATGTCACATACCCTTGACCCGGGAAAGGAATGCCCGCGTGCGTTCATGCCGGGGAAATCCGAAGACCTCGGCGGGCAACCCCTGCTCGACAATCTGGCCCTGATCCATGAATATTACCCGATCCGCCGCTTCACGGGCGAAATTCATCTCATGACTAACCACGAGCATCGTCATACCGGCGGCCTTCATGTTGCGCATCACTTCCAGCACATCGCCGACCAGTTCTGGATCAAGCGCCGAAGTCGGCTCGTCGAAAAGCATCACCTGCGGCTCCAACGCCAACGCCCTAGCAATTGCCACGCGCTGCTGCTGCCCGCCCGACAATTCACTGGGATAGCTCTCGGCTTTGTCCGCCAACCCGACCTGATCAAGCGCCTCCATCGCGTGTGCATTGGATTCATCCCAGCGCATGCCACGCACCTTACGCAGCGCAAGAGTCACGTTCTTTCTGGCCGAAAGATGCGGATAGAGGTTGAACGCCTGAAACACCATTCCGATTCTCTGCCGAATCGCATTAAGGTTGACGCCCCGCCCGGTGATCAGATCGCCCTCAATGAATATTTCGCCAAAATCTGGTTCTTCAAGACGGTTACAGCAGCGTAGCATAGTGGATTTGCCAGACCCAGACGGCCCAAGGACAAAAACTAGCTCGCTATGTGCCACCTTAAGATCAACACCCTTCAGGACCTCAAGCGGACCGAAAGACTTGTGCAGCCCACATATCTCCAGCGATGGAACGAGCCCGTTGGCAGAAACAGCGGGTCGGGTCACAGCCGATACCGCTGGCAAGAAAACCAGACTTCGAACCCGGTGCGAAAGCTCCGGGTTCGACCTTGAAGTCGTGTCGTCAGCAGGACGGCTCGTGCCCATCCTCCACGTAGCCATCGAACCCTGGTTGTCCATAGCCCGCCAAGGCTATCACGGCAGCGGAGTCCGGTTCCGGTAACACACCAAACCACTTCTCATGCAACTCGGTGAT
The DNA here is from genome assembly GCA_026710045.1 of Aestuariivita sp. Classification (GTDB taxonomy): domain Bacteria; phylum Pseudomonadota; class Alphaproteobacteria; order Rhodobacterales; family Rhodobacteraceae; genus JAPORY01. Next base: position 7,928 of record JAPORU010000031.1, read on the forward strand.
CGTGCCGTCAATCTTCATGCATTCGATGACATTCTCCACCTTCGCCCGAAGCTCTTCATCACCCTTGCGGAACGGCATTCCCCAGACCTTTCCAGTTGAGAATAGATAACTCAACTTCACGTTCGGGTTCTTCTTTGCTGCCCAGGCAGTCACCGTATTGCCTGCCACGTTAGCAAAGGCACGGCCAGAGACAACAGCCTGTACCGCATCGGTGTTTGTTCCATAGCTCTCGACAGTCCAGCCAATCTCATTTTCGAGCTCTCGAGCCCAGCTATCATAGGCAGAACCCTTGTTAACCGCGATGACCTTACCTGCAAACTCCTTCATGTTGGTGATCTCGGGCGCGTCATTCGCGACCAGAAACTGGAAATCAGTATTCAGGTACCCTTCCGAAAACAACATATTGCCAGCCCGTTCCGCAGTAATCGTTGTCGGCGCCACAACAAAATCATAGGTACCGGCTTGCAGACCGGGTAAGATTCCCGACCATTGGGTAGCAATGATATCCATCTCTACACCCAAGCGCTCTCCGATAATGTTGGCGAGATCAACATTGAAGCCTTCAACTCCACCGCTAAGTTTCGGCATTGCGTGTGGTGCGAATGTGCCGTCCAGTGCAACGGTGTACTTGTCTTTCGCAAGTGCTACGCCGCTCACACAAAGCATGATGACGACCGAAGCCGTCGCGATGATCGTTTTCATAATCCAATTTCCCATTTGCAATTGTGAAGCAATAAAATATAAAAGATCATACGTGAGGAAGCAATATAAAAAGTGGAGAACGAAACCACCACCGGCTGGAGCCGGTGGGATTCGTGTGATAGCAAGGTGCGGACGTACGACGTCTTTGGTAATGGCACCACAGGTAGTGGAAAACTATCCCCGTCCCCAGAAGCGACACCCCCAGTACCGTTTCCGGATCTGTGGAAACTCCCGTTGAACCTTGAACAACGAATGGCCCTTCATCGTGCCCACCTGGTCGCTGATTGCCCGTTTCGGGGGCACCGAGACAAACCTATGGACGTGATCGGTCGAGATCACGCCGCGCACGATGTCGACTCCGTTCTCCCGGACCCGAAGACGCCGGTCCCCGCGCAACACCTTGTACCGGTACGTCGTCGACCCGACGATCAGATACCGATGGTAAACGATACAATGCGCACCCAATCATAAACCGCAAGAGACTTAACTCTAACGGCCTATTTGGATGAGAGTATCCTCTAAACTATTGCAAAAATAAGTAAATGGATTTTCGGTAACGATTACATTATCGGGCAAAAAAGATTAAGCTTAATTGGGTTTAAGATCTCTAAATTTCATATTTATCTGAGCATTCAAAAGCGGTGTTCTTATAGAAAGCGGTCTATAGAAAGTATTGCTTTTACTTATAAGATTTTTGTCAAAAGTTTCTAAAATTTCAACAGACTGCAGATTTAAAGCGGTGCTAACGTGAATTGCATCTTTAGGTTTAATACCGTGATCCCAAAATAAATCTTGCGCAAATTCTGATATATATCTGTTAAGATTAGCGGTTCTTATATCGTTTTTAAAGAATTGTTTAATAATATGAGCTTCACTTTTCGGAATAGGTTTTCGATTTTTTAGATATAGAACTTCTGCTAAAGTGAAAACAGAAGTCATGATAATAATTTCTCTATTTTCCGCACGTTTCAGAGTTTCTTTGCACCTTTCTGTTTTTCCTTCTTCAGAATTAAAATGACCCAAAAAGCAATCGCTATCCCAATATATTTGTTGAGGATCTTTTCTTTGCTTCATAGATCGTCCATAATTCCACAAACGTCTTCTACAGAAGGCAGGTCACTGTTTTCTGGAAATATCTCAATATGATCTGCTTCTATTTTTTCGGGAATTCCGTCTTTCTTATAATGAATAAGACCCGTTATTTCTACGCGACGTTTAAAATTTTTCAGAGCAGTAGATAAAATTCTTCCTGTAATTATACAACTTACTGGGTTAGGGTAAAGAATATCTTCTATGAATATTTTATCGGTATCAGATTTATCTCCAATTTGATATAATCGACCTTCTATAGAGCCAAAACTTTTATATTTAAGTTTTCTGTTTTTATTTTCGTCCGTTCAACTCTGAAGTGCACCACGGCGGATGGTGTGGTTTGAGGATTCCGGTTCATGGATGTTGTGTTAGGGTCAGGAGGCGGTAAGA